>JAJZHR010000126.1 GCA_021810815.1 Acidobacteriota bacterium
GGGCCGATGCGGAGGAGGCGCTCAAATCCTCGATTCAGTTTTGCTCTGAGAATCCTGCCTGGCGTCTCAGCCTCCAGATCCACAAGATCATCGGGATAAGGTGAAGCAATCCCCTCAGCTCCCGGAAACGCTCAAGAAAGTTCAGCTTCTCAAACTCCGACGCCGCGCCCTCGCGCGCGCGATCCGCACTTGCGACCTTGCCATGATCTGTTTTCGCTGGGCGAACGCTGTGGTCTATGAGCATCGATCATGTCCGCTATCATAGATTCAAATGGAAATATTCAAGGAGTTCACCTTCGAAGCGGCACACAGGCTTCCACACGTTCCAGAGGGTCACAAGTGTGCGCGGCTGCATGGCCATTCCTTTCATGTCGCGGTGCACGTTGCCGGCGAGGTTGGCGCCGACAGCGGTTGGGTGATGGACTTTAGCGACATCAAACTCGCCTTTGAGCCGCTGCATCGACAGCTCGACCACAGCTATCTCAACGACCTTCCCGGACTTGAAAACCCCACGAGTGAAGCGATAGCGCGTTGGATATGGGAACGATTGGCGCAGACCTTGCCAGGGCTTTGCCTGGTTCTGGTTCGTGAAACCTGCACTAGCGGAGCGATCTATCGAGGTTGAGATTGCCGAGCCTTCCACCTCGGCCTGGGTTGACACAAGATCCCGGATGCGGGGCCGCTGTAGCGGCGAATCATCGATTCAGCGGCGAGCTTCGAGAGCAGGAAGACTGCATTCAGTTGCGCCTCGATCACAACGCTGCCGCCCTCCGAACAGGGCTCCCCTGCATGATTCAGAGGCTCCGCCGGCGGAGTCCTTTCCAATGCCCGCGCTTGCTGACGATGAGTAGCCTCTCGCCGCGCTATTGCTTGCGGACGTTCACATAGTAGAGGTCGGTTGCGACTTCGAACTGGTCCTTCGTCAGCGGTGTCGAAAGCACTTTCCACTCCGTCGTCGTTGGCTGCACCATCTGCCAGTCCGTGCTCTTGCCGACGCGTATTGGCATGGCGAAACCCGGCTCCTCCGCATCCCATCGGTACGACACCGTGTGCGCGGCTTCATCGAACCTGAGTTCCAGCGTCGGAATCGCAGCATGGCGAAGATACTGGTTGAAGATCGGCGTCAGTTGCAGTCCGGTCTGCTGGTTGAAGAACGCGACCATATCCGTGGTCATGATCGTCTGATACTTGAAGTTCTGATAGTAGTCGTGGAGCAGTTTGAACCACGCGTCATCATTGTTGACCACGCTCCGAACAGTGTTGAGAAACAGCGCTCCCTTCTTGTACTGGTCCACAGGCGGCGTCGCATAGATGCCTTCCTCTGCGATCACCGGCACGGCATTCTTCACGCGCTCTTTGCCCGTGTTGAGGTAGGTGAGACCGTCTTTTTTGCCCCACATGTTTTCGACAAAGAGAGTCTCGCAGTAGTTCGCCCAACCCTCGTGAATCCACATATCCGAACGGTCGCGCGCGGTGATGCTGTTGCCAAACCATTCATGCGCGCTCTCGTGAATGATGATGAAGTCGAACCGCGTGCCGATGCCCGTCTTCGGTCGCCCCAGATATCCATTCTCGAAGTGGTTCCCGTACGTAATCGCCGTCTGGTTCTCAACGCCTGAGTACAACGCTTCCACCAGCTTGTATCCATCTTTCGGAAACGGATATTCGCCGAAGTAGTGCTCATAAGCCCTCAGCATGTCCTTCACCTGAACAAACTGCCGCTTCGCTTTCTCGAGGTCTTCCGGGAAGACGTAGTAGTCGAGACTGAGGCCCTTGTACGTGTCGCTGAAATGCGTGTAGGTCCCGATGTTGAGCGACACGTCATAGTTGTTGATGGGATATTGCACCTTCCAGTTCCAACGCGTGTATCCATCATGCAGATCGGTCTTGCCCTGGAAGCGCCCGCCGGAGACTTCAGTGAATTCGCTCGGCGCTTCGACACTGATGTCCATCGACTCGACTTCATCGCGCCACTGGTCTTTGTTGGGCCACCATACGCTCGCGCCCTCTTCTTCGCAGGCCGTGTTCACGAGTGGCCTGCCCATCGGATCTTTGCGGAACACAAAGCCGCCAAAGCGCCCCATCTCGACCGGATGGCCCGAGTAGCGGAAGTCGACGGTGTAGACCCGACCCTTGCGCAGGGTATGCGGAAAGTCGACATAGATCGACCTGCCGGAGACGCGCTTGTACGCAAGAGGTGTTGGCTTGCCTTTCGGATTCTCAAGCGAGATGCCGTCGATCTGAAACGTAGGCACCAGGTCTAGCTGAATCCTTGTGCCATCCTCCAGCATGCGAAACCGGATGGCATTCGATCCGCTCAAATATTGCTTCACCGGGTCCACCCGCACATCCAGGTGGTAATAGAGCAGGTCATTGTTTGCGCGATAGGGCCCGTAGCTGCCGAGCAGCTTGTCGCCACCCGAAAGCGCCGGAGGTGTGGTCGCGCTCACAGCCGGGGTCGCCTGGGCGGTGGCGCTGGCTGTGGAGATCGCCAGAAGAAGGGCGAGGCCGAACCGTCGAACACGATACGATCGCATGCTGGTTACTGTAATAGAAAATCCATAATCGTATACAGTTAATATTTCGAATAAACTGATTTTTGTGCAACCACCTGCCTCCAATTCTCGACGAAAACTCGGCTTGACCGCTCTCGAAGCAGCGAGTCTGGGCTTTGGCTGCTTCGGATTGTCGAATGCCTACGGACCAACAGACCCGGCAGAGGCGGTTGCAACGCTGCACCGGGCCCTCGATCTTGGCTGCAACCTGCTGGACACAGCGGACATCTACGGCGCAGGTCGGAATGAGATGCTTGTCGCCCAGGCCATCCGCGGACGCAGAGATGAGGCGGTGGTCGCCACAAAGTTCGGCTTCGTCTGCGACGACACGGGGAAGGCGACCCGGCGCAACGCTTCGCCGGCGTACATGCGCCAAGCCGTTGAAAACAGTCTGAAGCGTCTCGGCATCGATATGATCGATCTCTACACGCTGCATCGCGTCGATCCCAATGTGCCCATCGAGGAGACAGTTGGCGCGATGGCTCGCCTGGCCGCCGAAGGCAAAATCCGCGGCATCGGCCTCTCCGAAGTTTCCATTCGCCAACTCCGTCGCGCCCATGCGACTCATCCCATCACCGCGGTGCAATCCGAATACTCTCTCTGGACCCGGGATCCCGAGCGAGAGATTCTCCCCGCCTGCCGTGAGCTCGGAATCTCTTTCGTAGCCTTCGCCCCTCTGGGCCGCGGCTTCTTCACCGGAGCACTCGTATCGAACGAACTTGCGCAGCAGGATTTTCGCCGCTCGCTGCCGCGCTTTCAGGCTGCGAACCTTGCACGAAACGAAACACTTCTTCAGAGCCTCTCGGAACTAGCCGCACGCAAACAGGTCACACCGTCGCAGCTTGCGCTCTCGTGGATACTGGCGAAAGGCGATCACGTTTTTGCAATCCCAGGAACCCGCAGGCGGAAGCATCTCGAAGAAAATCTGGCCGCCATGCGCGTCCAGTGGACGCCCGCAGAGATGCAAGAGATCGACCGCATCTCCGCGACGCATCAAGACCCCGAAGCTCGGTACGCTCCGGGGTCTCTGTTTGCTCCTGAATGACAAGTATCGCCAAAGCAGGCCGCGAACCGCAGCCAGATCCTCGATTCCGCCGCTCGCGCTTGTAAGCGGACGAACCACTCAGGACACTAGCGCACGCTGCCCATATCGGCCATCGGCCAGTAGACGAACTCCGCCTTGCCGTAGATGAACTTCCGATCCACGGGCCCGAAGTCCCGGCTGTCGCTCGAGATAGACCGGTGGTCGCCCATCACGAAGTATTCGCCCGCAGGAATCACCGTCTCCGCCAGCGAGCGATCATCCGCGAACCGCTTCGCCACGTACGGCTCCGCAACGGGGCTTCCGTTCACAAAAACCATTCCATGGTCGATGCGCAGGTCGTCGCCCGGCATGCCGATGACGCGCTTGATGTAGCTCTTCGATGGGTCGCGCGGGTACTCGAACACCACCACATCGTCGCGGTGGATCGTCCCCACACGGTAGGAGAACTTGTTGATGAACAGCCGCTCCTGGTCCCGCAAACGCGGCTGCATGCTGGTGCCTTCCACCCGAACCGGCTGGTAGAGGAAGGTGATGATGAACAAGGAGACCGCCACCGAAATCACCACGTCGCGAATCCATGTGCGCAGCTTCCCGTGCAGAGAAGAGGCCGCAGGCCCGGACGCAGCCCTATCCATGGCAAGCGGCGATCCCTCCGCAGCCGGGCTCGCGGCTGCGCCTGCTCCCTCAGCCTCAGGAACCGCATGGCCCTGCTGCTTCACGTCGGCCATCAATCGCACCCCAGGCCAACAGGGCAAAAGACGCTGTGCGACGGCTTCTTCATGGGCTGCTTCTGGTTCGGCGAGGGAGAAATATCAGGCTGGCTGCCGCCGTCCGGCCCCGGCAGCTTGCTCTCCATCACCTCCAGCGGCCTCTGCAGCACCATCTCCACCGGCGTTCCCGCCTCCAGCTTCACGTCGTTGTGGCCAAAGAGCACCATCGCCGTCCCGATCGCCAGCCCAGCTCCTCCGCCCACCAGGGCGCCCTCGCCGGGCCGACCCGTTGCGAGGCCGCCCAGCGCGCCCACCTCTGCCCCCGGCAGCGTGGTCCCCGCAATCGTGCCAAGGTCCTTGCCCACGGTGCTGTTGTGCGAAATTCCGCCCTCCTCGCCATTCACATGGTTGTCGTCAGAGCCGGGAATATTGTTCACGATGCCCGGAATCACCACCACATTCCCGTTGTTGAATATCATCGACGTGAAGTGCATGTGGAACTCGGTCTTGCCCGCCAGCCTGGAGTGCCGCTGCACATCGTCGATCACTCCCTGCACGTAGACGCCTGCGGGAACAACCACGCGGTCGCCCACGACGACGGGGAAAGTCGAGATCAGATAGACGCCGTCGCCGACGCGCGCCGATTTCGTGTTCACCGCGCTCTTCATCGCCAGCAGCACCTTGGTTCCAGCCGGGATGACGACGGTCCTCGCGGCAGACGGCGCGGCAGGCGATGCGGCAGCCGACGCAACGACCGCCGCCGCACTCGTGCTCGCAGACGAAGCAGAAGTCTGGCTGAGGGGCGCGCCTGCTGCGGTCGAAGCAGGAGGCGGCGAAGCAGTCTGGCCGGACGCGGATGCAGGCTGCTGCTGCGCTGAAGCCGCGTCCGGCGCAGGCGCAGGGCGCGGCGCAGCAAGTGCCGCTGAGCAAGCCAGCGCCGCAGCCACAGCCAAAGTCAAAGTCGATCTTGGGCTCATCATCTGCTCCCTCCTGCTCCGTTCCCGCTCTTCCGGGCTGGCCGCCGCTCCTCCGCACAAAATCCGATACATTGCTTAAATCTAGCGCATCCAGACGCAAGGCATCATCCAGACACCCGTCCAGTTGCCGGAGCTATATTGGTTGGACGCAGCCTGATTGCAAATGTAGCTCGCCACTGACAGACGGCAGGAGTCCTTTGTCTGTGGCAATCGGAGGAATCCCGACTATTCTTACAGGCATTCCTTGCATGTTAAAGCTAGAATATGGTTTCAATGGAGTCCGACCGCAATGGCCTCAATCGCCACACCTGCAATTACCGAGAGCAAAGCGCCGCACAAGAATGGCAGCGGCCCTCTTCGCGATCTTCAGACGCTCACAACAGAGAGCCCGAACGAAGCCTCCCAAGGATTCGACACCAAGTCCGCGCTTGAAATCGCTCGCATCATCAACCACGAGGACGCGAAGATCGCGGCGGCCGTCAAGAAGGCGCTGCCGGAGATCGCGCAGGTGATCGACACCGTGGCACGCTGCCTGCGAGACGGAGGCCGCCTCATCTATGTCGGCGCAGGCTCCAGCGGCCGCATCGCCGCTCTGGACGCATCCGAGTGTCCGCCCACCTACTCCACCTCGCCGCAGCTCGTGCAGTACATCATGGCCGGAGGCCCGAAGGCGCTCGCCTCCGCAGCCGACGTCAACGAGGACTCGCCCGAGCTGGGCCAGCGCGACATCGCCCGCCGCCGACCCACGCGCAAAGACATCATCATCGGCGTCTCCGCCAGCGGCCGCACGCCCTACGTCGTCGCCGCCGTGCAGTACGCCAAAGCGCGCGGAGCAAAGACGGCCGCCGTCACCTGCAATCAGGGCACGGCTCTTGCCGAAGCCGCCGACATCGCCATCATCGCAGAGGTGGGCCCGGAGGTCGTCTCCGGCTCCACGCGCATGAAGGCGGGCTCCGCGCAGAAGCAGATCCTCGGCATGATCACCACCGGTGCCATGACGCGGCTCGGCTACGTGTACGAAAACCTCATGGTCAACGTGCACATGAAGAACGAGAAGCTGGTCGAGCGCGGCATCCGCGTCCTCATGCAGTCCTGCCACATCGACCGCGAAACCGCCGTCCGCACCATCAAATCCTCCGGCAAAAGCATCCCCATCTCGCTCGTCATGCTGAAGGCCAACGTGGACAAGCCTGAAGCCGTCCGCCGCCTCGCCAACTCCGGCGGCAACGTGCGGCTGGCCATCGAAGACAGCAAGCTGGACATTTAAAAAGGGATTCGCCTCCGTGTTTTCCTGCATGGCCTCTGCGATAGCTCCGGGCGCACCAGCGCAGGCACCCATTTCCATATGAAATCCCCGTAAACTCGAATGATGGACAAGTTTGTAGTTCGCGGCGGCAATCCGCTGCTTGGCACCATCAAAGTCTCGGGCGCGAAGAACTCCGCCCTCCCCTGCATGGCCGCGGCCATCCTCACCGCTGACGAAGTCATCCTCGAAAACATCCCCCAGGTCCGCGACATCGAGACCGAGCGCAAGCTGCTCGCCTCCATGGGCGCAGAGGTCGAACTCGGCTACGGCCGCGCGCAGCACCGCACCAGCATCAAGTGCGCCGTCCTCTCAGACCCCGTCGCCAAGTACGAGATCGTGAAGACCATGCGCGCCAGCTCCCTCGTCCTCGGCCCGC
>JAJZHR010000127.1 GCA_021810815.1 Acidobacteriota bacterium
AACAACCCCGGTGGCACGGCTCGACCAAGGAGCACCCGCGATGCCCCTGTTCGACCTGGAAGCTGGAAAGACATCGGAAGATATTCGTGAGACTCGCCTTGTGAGGCAAGGCGAGGCAAGCCGGCTTCCGACACTTTCCATTGTGCTATTGCATAGACCAGAGTTGCGGAGAAAAGGTTGCGGTCGTCACAGAAGTTGGGGTTTGTGTTCTGAAAAGCGCGTTGTCGTCGCAGGGCGATCGCAGGCTGCCGACTGGCGGCCTACTTCTGCCCGTAGGTCGCTGCGGCTCCATGTTTGCGGAAGTAGTGCCGATCCAGCAGCGCTTGCGAGACACCTGCGCACCCTGGCCGGAGGGTGACGGTGAAGTAGGCCATGCGCGCGACCGCCTCCAGAACGACGGCGTTGTAGGCGGCGGCAGCCGGCGTTTTGCCCCAGGTGAAGGGAGCATGGCCGGCGACAAGGACGGCTGGCACGGCCATGGGGTCGATATTCTGTCCCTTGAAGTGCTCCGTGATGGCAAGGCCGGTGTTGTGGACGTAGTCGCCGCCGATGGCCTCTGCGGTCAGCTCCGGGGTGACGGGTACGGGGCCGTAGAAGTAGTCGGCGTGGGTGGTGCCGAGCGGCGGAATCGGAAGTCCGGCCTGGGCCCAACTGGTGGCGTACTCGGAATGAGTGTGGACGACGCCGCCGATCTGGGGAAACTCCTTGTAGAGGAGCAGGTGTGTCGCGAGGTCGGAGGAGGGGCGCAGCGTGCCCTCGACGATCTTCCCATCCAGATCGGTGAGGACGATGTCGGAGGGTTTCATCTTGGCGTAATCCACGCCGCTTGGCTTGATGGCGACCAGGCCCTCCTCGCGGGAGATGCCGCTGGCGTTGCCAAAGGTGTAGAGCACCAGTCCGCGGGCCACCAACTCGAGATTCGCCTCCAACACTTGCTCCCTCAGCGTCTGCAACAGCATTTGCGGTCTCCCCTTTTGGACGAAAGATTGAAATGTGGAGAAACGCTGCGGCGGCCTGTGGAGGAAACTCCGGCGGCTGAAAACGTTTCCTGGCTCTATGGTATAGCCGCGCGATGCTTTCAGTGTCGCCGCAAAGGCAGCGATTTCCACTTCCGGGCGCAGACTTGCTGCGTGATGCGGCCCAGGTCTGTATTTTCGCGGATTGCGCGACCGCCGGAGCGAATCCCGGATCAGATCCCTGCCAGAGGGGAGAAAAATCGTGAACAACGTATGAAAATCCAGAAAGGGCGCGGCAGGAGGCCCCAGCATGTGATATTTTTTACCGGGTGCGTTCACGAAAAATCGGCATTCGCCGCGCGCATATACTTGAGGTATCCGGAGGGTTTTCGAATTGGGAAAAAGCATGGTCCCGAAGAAGCTGTTCTTCACCAAGGGCGTTGGCAAACATAAAGAACGGCTGACTTCGTTTGAGCTGGCATTGCGCGACGCAGGCATCGCGGCGCAGAATCTGGTCCGCGTCTCCTCGATTTTTCCGCCGCAGTGCAAGCTGGTCCCCCGCAAAGAGGGATTGACCTATCTGCATCCCGGCGAAGTGGTGTTCGCGGTGGTGGCGGAGAACTCCACCCGCGAGGCGCACCGCCTGGTGGTTTCGAGCATCGGCGTCGCCATTCCGACGGACCGCAACACCTACGGCTACCTGAGCGAGCACCACAGCTTCGGCGAGACCGAGGACCAGGCGGGAGACTACGCCGAGGAACTCGCGGCCGAGATGCTGGCGACGACGCTCGACGTGGACTTTGACCCGGACAAGAGCTGGGACGAGAAGAAGGAAATCTACCGCATGTCCGACAAGATCGTCCGCACGGCGAATGTGACGCAGTCCGCTGTGGGCGACAAGAAGGGCTTGTGGACGACCGTGATCGCGGCTGCGATTCTGATCTTCGACTAATCTGCGAACCTGAAGACTGATCTTCAAAACCTGAAGAATAAGGGCGCTGGCCAAGCCGTCAGCGCCCTTTTTTCCTTCGTGGAATACAATATGGTCAGTTGGAAATGACCACAATGCCGCAGGCGAAAAACATCCCGGTGCCGGTGACGAAGTTCAAGGCGCAGTGCCTGGAAATGGTAGAGACCGTCCATCGCAAGCGCACACCCATCACTATCTCCAAGCGAGGCAAACCGGTGGCTCGCCTTGTGCCTCTCGATGAAGTGACGCAGCCTCCGATCTGGGGACGCATGAGAGGATCGATGGTGATCGTCGGCGACATCGTCAGCCCCGACCCTGAGCTGTGGAACTCGGAACAGGATGACTGAGCCAGCACGTATTCTGCTCGACACGCATGCCTGGATTTGGCTGGAATTGGGAGATGCACGCTTTCCCGTGAGGCACAGAAGAGCGATGAGCGTGTCCTCAGCAGCCGGAAGGCTGTACGTTTCGGCGATCTCGATGCTCGAGATTGCGAACATGGATCGCAGGAAGCGTGTATTGCTTCCCATTCCTCTGCACCTGTGGTTTGAGAGGGCGTTTTCCAGCGGGGCCGTCAATATGTTGCCGATTACACCGGAGATTGCATCCGAAACTGCGTTGTTGCCGGAGGGCTTTCAAGGCGATCCTGCTGATCGGCTGATTGCCGCAACCGCGCGCGTGGAGGATCTGACGCTCTGCACCCACGACAAGCTTCTGCTGATGTTCGGCAAGCAGGGCATTTTCAAGACATTAGCTATCTGAGGAACTGAGATGCCTAAAAGTAGCAACTACCGCATTGGCCTGGTCCAGATGTCCTGCGGGCCGGATCCGGCTGCGAACCTGGAGAAGGCTGCGACGCGCGTTCGCGAGGCAGCTCGCGCTGGCGCGCAGATCGTCTGCCTGCCGGAGCTTTTCCGCGCGCAATACTTCTGCCAGCGCGAGGACCATGCGCTGTTTGACCTGGCGGAGTCCATCCCGGGGCCGTCGTCGGACCACCTGGCCGCGGTGGCGCGCGAGGAAAAGGTGGTGGTGATCGCGTCGTTGTTCGAGAGGCGCGCGGCGGGGCTTTATCACAACACCGTCGCTGTGCTGGAGAGCGATGGCGGCATCGCTGGTACCTATCGCAAGATGCACATCCCGGACGACCCTCTCTATTACGAGAAGTTCTACTTCACTCCCGGCGACCTCGGTTTTCGAGCGATGGACACGAGCTTTGGGCGCATTGGGACGCTGATCTGCTGGGATCAGTGGTATCCGGAGGGCGCTCGCATTACGGCTCTGCAGGGAGCGACGACGCTGTTTTTCCCGACCGCGATCGGCTGGCATCCGGCGGAGAAGGCCGAGCAGGGAGAGACGCAATACTCCGCTTGGCAGACGATCCAGAGGTCGCACGCGATCGCCAACGGGGTGTATGTGGGGGCGGTGAATCGGACCGGCCATGAGGACGGCAACGTGCTTGGCAACAAGGTGGAAGGCGCAGGGCTGGAGTTCTGGGGAGGGTCGTTCATCGCCGACCCGTTCGGACGCGTGATTGCGCAGGCGGCGCACGACACAGAGGACATCCTCGTTGCCGAGGTGGACCTGAAGCTGCTGGAAGACCAGAGGCGCGCATGGCCGTTTCTGCGCGACCGGCGCATCGATGCGTACGGCGGCATCACCAGCCGCTACCTGGATGTGAAGTAGGCCGCCGTGCTGACTCCTGAGGAACTGGAACGAATTGTGGTCGTCCTCGTCGCGCCGCGCAACCCGAATAATATCGGGGCGGCGGCGCGGGCTATGAGCAATTTCGGGTTCCCGCATCTGCGGATTGCGACGACCTATGATGTTCCGTTTCACGATGCCCGGTCTGCGGTGGGAGCGGCGGAAACGCTGGCTGCGGCGCGGCAGTTCGAGAGGCTGGAAGAGGCGGTTGCAGACTGCTCGCTGGTGGTGGGAACGACGGCGGTCGGGCCACGCGAGGTGCAGCACCCGCTGCATCGGCTGGAGGCCGCGGGCGGGCTGATTCGAGCGCACGTCTCTGGTGTCCCGCCGGGTGTTGCGGAGGCGAGCGCCGGACGGGTTGCAATTCTTTTCGGATCAGAGAAGACGGGGCTGAGCAGGGAAGACCTGAGCCACTGCCACTGGCTGCTGCGCATTCCTACGCGGGTGGAACATCGGTCGATGAATCTGGGGCAGGCGGTGTCGCTTTGCCTCTATGAACTGATTCGGGAGGAGTTGCTGCGCGAGGAGCTGATCCGGGAGGAACTCCTGAAGGAGACGGGCGGCGCAGGGAGCGAACTGCCTCGGCAGGGAAACGCGCCGGCGGCGACAGCGGAGGAAAGGGAACGCCTGCTGGCGCTGCTGCTGCGAGCACTGGAAGTGAGCGGATACACCCAGCCGAACGCGGATCAGGATATGCAGCAGAAGTTTCGCAGACTCATTCTGCGGCTCAATCCTGCGCACGGCGATGTTGCGGTTCTGCTGGGGGTGCTGCGGCAATTTCTGTGGAAGCTGAACCGGAGCGGATAGGCGCGGTCTTATCGAGTCGAGGATGCGCGGGCTGCTGGTGCGCTGGAGGTGCGGTCGAGGACTTCGATTTCTGCGATCACGTTGGCGGCTTCGTTTTCGAGAGCGGCACGCTGGGCTGCGTAGTCCTCTTCAGGATACTTTCCGGCGCGGTACTCGAAGTTGAGGTCGCGGAGGTTGTCGTAGATGACTTCCTTGCGCTCGCGCAGGTAGTCGACGCGGGTCTTGGTGCGCTGCAGGAAGGGATTGCGCTCGGGCCAGAAGACGAAGGCCAGGAGGGCGACGGTGAGCAGAATGCAGGCGGCCAGGGTCATCATATTCAGTACTCCGTCTCTTTGCGGATGCGTTCCCGGAGGAGGTCTTCTCCAGGTGTGGCCGGAGCGGCCGGCATGGGAACCGTGCGCAGCTTCCACTTGCGGATGAGCAGCGCGGTGCCGAGCGTGGCGAGGATGAAGACGGCGATGGGCATGATCCAGGCCACGTCGTCAAAGCCGCCGCGCATGGGTGCGGCCAGAACGGTGGGGCCGTACTTCTGCACAAAGGCGTTGTAGATCATGCTGTCGTTGTCGCCGCGGTCCAGGCCGGCCTGCAACTCGTCGCGCATGACGCCGGAGACGGTGCAGCCGACGTGGTTGCACTCCAGCAGGATCTGGGCGCAGCCGCAGGTGCACATCATCTTGTGGCCGAGGTCGTTGAAACGGGCGCTGGTGTCTCCTGCGCCGAGCATGGTGAAGACCATGGCGCAGGCGAGAGTGAGTTGCATCCACAGCTTGAGGGTGGAGCGAGTTCCTTCTCGCATCAGTCGCCTCCGACGGGCTGAGCGACTTCCTCAGGGGAAGCCAGGGCACGCGCGCGGGCTGCTGCGGACGGGAGCATATTGGGGACCAGGGCGACAAAGGTGCCGAATACGACGATGCCCACGCCGATCCAGATCCACGCGATCAGCGGATTGATGAAGACCTTGATGATGGGGCGGCCGGTGTCTGGATTCTTTCCGGCGTAGACCACGTACAGGTCGCGCTGCAGGTTGGAGTGGTCGGCGACGATGGTCGAGGTCTGCTGGCTGGCGTGGTAGAAGCGCCGCTCGGGCGAGAGTTGCGTGATCTTCTTGTTGCCCTGGTAGACGTCGAGGAGAGCGTACTCGGTGTCGTAGTTCGCGTTCGACTCCTGCGTGAAGCTCTGGCAGACGAGTTTGTAGGGACCGATGGTCATCGCGTCCTGGTAGCCCATCTCCTGCTCTTTCTGCTGGTTGAACGCACCGCCGGCGATGCCGATGAAGATGACCACAACGCCGAAGTGGACGAGGTAGCCGCCGTAGCGCCGGGTGTTGCGGCGGGTGAGCTCAAACATGGCGGCGAAGATGTTCCTGGCGGGGCGGCCCTGCATGACGGCCTGGCGCTGGAGGACGGCGGCTCCGCGGAGGAACTCGGCGGAGATGGCGGTGGTGACGCCGGCGGCGAGCGAGAAGGCGATGGTGGAGAACAGCGTCGCCTGGTCGGCCCACGGCTTGACGCCGAAGGCAAGAAGGATGATGGCCGTGGCCACGGTGGCGATGGAGGGCAGGATGAAGTTCTTGCGGATGGACTTCAGCGATGTGCTGCGCCAGGCGAGGATGGGGCCGATGCCGGTGAGGAAGAGCAGGAACAGGCCGATGGGCAGGTTCACGCGGTCATAGAAGGGAGCTCCGACGGTGACCTTGGATCCCTGAACATACTCGGAGATGACGGGGAAGAGAGTTCCCCAGAGGATGGTGAAGCAGGCGGCTAGAAGGACGAGATTGTTGAAGAGGAAGCTGGACTCGCGCGAGACGAGGGATTCCAGCTTGTGCTCGGTCTTCAGGTGGTCGCGCTGGATGAAGTAGGTGAACAGGCAGACGGCGAACACGACGATGAGGAAGCCGTAGAACCATTCGCCGATGGAGGACTGGGCGAAGGCGTGGACGCTGGAGACGAGGCCGGAGCGCGTGAGCAGCGTGCCGAGGATCGTGAGCATGAAGGTGGAGAAGATGAGCCATACGTTCCAGGACTTCATCATGCCGCGCTTCTCCTGCATCATGACGGAATGCAGGAAGGCGGTGCCGGTGAGCCAGGGCATGAGGGAGGCGTTCTCGACCGGGTCCCAACCCCAGTAGCCTCCCCAGCCGAGGACGCTGTAGGCCCAGTGCGCTCCGAGGAAGATGCCGCAGGTGAGGAAGAGCCAGGTGACCATGGTCCACTTGCGGGTGATGTGAATCCACTTTTCGCCGGGGTAGCGCATCATCAGGGCGCCGAGGGCGAAGGCGAAGGGAACGGAGAAGCCGACGTAGCCGAGGTAGAGCATCGGCGGATGGATGACCATCTCGGGATACTGCAGGAGCGGGTTCAGGCCGAAGCCGTCGGCAGGGATGGGCCCCTGCTGCAAGGCGAAGGGCGGAGCCGCGAAGTTGAGCAGAAGAAGGAAGAAGAACTGGATGCCGGCGAGGATGGTGGAGGCGTAGGCA
>JAJZHR010000128.1 GCA_021810815.1 Acidobacteriota bacterium
CTTCCAGCGCGAAGACTTTGCGCATTCCGACGCGATAAATGGCTTGAGAATCCGCAAGGATGATGCGGATGCTGGTGGAGGAAAGTTCAGATGTCAGGGTTGCCCCTGTTCCTTGGTCCTCGGCTTGCTCAGGATCGGTATACACAAGATTCATCATTGGTTAGGCCTTGAAGAAATACTCGTCGATCACGGCTCCCGCTCGAATCTGGGGCTCCAACTGCTGGTAACGCACAATCCGGCCCATGCAGTGCACGACAACATCGCGATCCGCCCCCAGCACCTCTGCGGGCATCGCCATGGTGAACTCGATGGGAGTGTCAATCTCCAGCACCTCGTCCACGATAAACATGAGACCGTTGCCGGAGATGTTCTCTGTGACCGCTGCAACTTCGCCATGAGGCGTTTGCAGGCGCAAAGGAAGCTGAATCGGGAAGCGCACTGCAGTGCGCACCGGGCTGCCCTGAAGCTGCTTGAGCTCCGGCTCGTCCGATGGCTTCTTTTCCTTGGTATGACTTACCATCACGTCACCTGTCAGTAACATAGTAGCGCAGTTCTGTTCCGCATCCAGAAGATTTCACAGGATTCTTCGCCGAAGTGGTTACTAAAGTACCTGGCGAAAAAGAATATGGAAGAGCGTCCAATTCCCTCCTCCGGGGAGACGATCCGGCAGCGCAGGAGAGGCTCCCTCTATACTGGAGACTTCGCACTCAACCCAAAGGAAGACACGTGTCGGAATCGGATTTCGAGCAAAGGCTTTATCAGGAGCGGCGAGAGAAGCTCGTCAAGATCGCGGAGCTTGGCCAGGCCGTTTACCCCAACAGCTACACGGCGACGCACACCGTGCCGGAGCTGCGCTCTGCGTTTGACGCGCGGACAGGGGAGGAGCTGGATGCGGAGAAGCCGCAGGTGAGCATCGCAGGCCGGATCATGGCCATTCGAGCTCAGGGGAAGGCGGGGTTTGCCCAGTTGCAGCAGGGCGGACAGCGCATGCAGGTCTATGTGCGGCTGGACGCTGTGGGCGAGCAGGCGTTCGCGCTGTACAAGCTGCTGGATCTGGGCGACCACATCGGCGTGACCGGCTACCTGTTCCGCACGCGGACGGGGGAGCTGACCATCCACGTGGAGACGATCACGTTTCTGGCCAAGGCGATGCTGGCGCTGCCGGACAAGTACCACGGTCTGGAGGATGTGGAGCTGCGCTACCGGCAGAGGTATGTGGACCTGATCATGAACTCGGGCTACGCGCCCAAGGCGGCAGAAGGCGAAGAGGCGGAGCCGTCGCTGAATGTGCGCGAGGTGTTTGTGAAGCGGGCGAAGGTGCTGCGCGCTCTGCGGACGTTTTTCGATGACAGGGGATATCTGGAGGTGGAGACGCCGATGATGCACTCCATCGCCGGTGGAGCTGCGGCGCGGCCGTTCAAGACGCACCATAATGCCCTGGACCTGGACCTGTCACTGCGCATTGCGCCGGAGCTTTACCTGAAGCGGCTGGTGGTGGGCGGCATGGATCGCGTGTATGAGATCAACCGCAACTTCCGCAACGAAGGGATCGATACACAGCACAATCCCGAGTTCACGATGCTGGAGTTCTATCAGGCGTATGCGAATTATCACGACCTGATGCGGCTGACCAAAGAGCTGATTATTTTTGTGGCGCAGCAGGTGAATGGGACGACGATTGCGGAATTCAATGGGGTCGAGATCGATCTGAGCCAGTGGCGCGAGTTGACGATGCGCGAGGCGATCATTGAATTCTGGCCGGAAACAGGGACGAGCCCACGGCCCACGATGGCAGAGTTCCAGATAGAGGGACGTCTCAAGCTCTGGGTCGATCGTCTGCGGGCTGCGGGACATTCGATTGATTACAAAGTCGGCGAGCCAGAGGGCAAAACGATTGCAAACATCTTCGAGACGGTGGCGGAGGAGCACCTTGTCCAGCCGACGATCATCTACGACTATCCGCTGGTTGTTTCGCCGCTTTCCAAGCAGAAGCCGGATGAGCCGGACTGGGTGGAGCGGTTCGAGTTCTATATTGGCGGGTTCGAGGTGGGGAATGCGTTCAGCGAGTTGAACGATCCGGACGATCAGCGCAGGCGCTTTGAGCAGCAGTTGCTGGAGAAGGAGCGCGGCGACGATGAGGCACATGCGATGGACGAGGACTATGTGCGCGCCCTGGGATATGGGCTGCCTCCTACGGGCGGCGAAGGCATTGGCATCGATCGCCTGACGATGATTCTGACCGGGTCGAAGTCGATCCGCGATGTGATTCTGTTTCCGCTGCTGCGGCCGCAGGTGAAGGCGGCTGCGGAGGAGTAGGCCGGCAGCTCCCACTCATCGCGATGGAGCTGCGATGAATGGGGCACCCGGATGTTTCTTGCCCGCCTGTAATTTCTTGCCTGCTGTAAATTTTTGAAGGAGACGGATTGAAGATTCTTTTTGTTGGGGATGTATTCGGCAGCGCAGGGCGGCATATTGTTCGCGAGCATCTGCCGCATGTGATGGAGACGAACGCGGTCGATCTGCTGGTGATCAATGGGGAGAACTCGGCCGGTGGATTTGGCATTACGCCGGGGATTGCGGATGAGCTGTTCGACCTGGGTGCGCACGTCATTACGACGGGCAACCATGTGTGGGACAAGAAAGAGATCATCGACTACATCCAGGCGGCTGCGCCGGACAGCCATGACCGGGGCCGCCGCGTGCTGCGCCCGGCCAACTATGCGCATGGAACGCCGGGGTTCGGCGTGTACCAGGGGACGCTGGGCGATGGGCAGGAGTACGCCGTGATCAACGTGCAGGGGCGCGTGTTCATGGGGTCTTGCGACGATCCGTTCCGCAAGTGCAGCGAGCTGCTGGAGCAGATCACGGCCAAGGTGATTCTGGTGGATGTGCATGCGGAGGCGACCTCAGAGAAGGCGGCTCTGGGGTGGTATCTGTATGGCCGCGTGACGGCCGTGCTGGGGACGCATACGCATGTGCCCACGGCCGATGAGCGCATCCTGTTCGAGGGCACGGCCTACCAGACCGATGTGGGCATGAGCGGGCCGTACGACAGCGTGATCGGCGTGGAGACGGACATGGTGCTGCACCGATTCCTGACCGGGATGCCAGCGAAATTCGAGGCGGCCAAGGGAAATCCGAAGATGTGCGCGACGCTGATCGAGTGCGATGGGAAGACAGGGAGAGCGAGCCGGATTCAGAGGCTGATGCTGGGGGAGTAGACTTCCCTGCCCTGCCACCCTTCGCGGTGGAACGTCTCCAGGGAGCGGGGATTTTCAGGGATTTGTGCGGACGGGAAGATCCCACGTCTGAAAATCCAGACGTGGGGCACCCGGATTTTCGCTCCATTGGATTTGCGGCAAAAAAAGGCTTTCGGATTTGCAGCAAGAAAGGCCGCCCTTGATGCGGGGCGGCCTTTTCTTGCTGCGGCATTGCTGCTGCGGGGCTACGACTTCTTGTGCGCTGGAGTGTGGTGCGCGGGGGTCGGCTTCTTGGCGGCCGGCATTTCGCCGTCCTTCATGATGATCATCAGAGGCGACGGGGTGTAGGAGTCGAACGTGCCGATGATCTTCACCTGGTCTCCAACCGCAGGGGGAGTCTTGAGCGGGGTCTTCATGTTGATGGTGAAGTCCGCCGTCTTGCCCTGAACCGCGTCGTCCGACACGGCCAGTTGAACCGAGTCAGCCGTAGCCGCGATCACAGTTCCGGGGACCTCGGTGGTGACGCCCTTGAGCACGGCCCATACCTTGTCGGCGTCGGTGATAGTCTTCGACGGGTCGGTGGCATCGGGGCTGGTCTGGGTGCCGTTGGCGAGGATGAACTCCTTGTCGCTGAGGGCGAGGGTGGTGAGGTCAGGCGTGCTGGCCACGGTCTGGCGAGCGTAGTCGGCTGGCTTGGGAGCGGGCGTGATGGTGAAGTCCGCTGGCGGGTTCAGGTTGGTGGCGACCAGAGCGTCGACAGCGTCGAAACCGTCTGCCTTGCCGTGGTACTTGGTGTAGCAATACTTCGCCGTGGGCAGCATCTGCGACTTGTATGGCTCGGGCGCGAAGTGGGCGGCGCGGGAGGCGTACCAGGTGCAGTTGATGTAGTCCGGCGGGGTGGACTGGTAGTAGGCCAGGCCAAGGTAGAAGGTGTCCTGCAAGGCGGGGCCGGGCTTGCTGGTCTGGTCAAGCGGCGTGGCGGCCAACTCTGCCTTGAAGTTGGTGATGGCGGTGGGGTAGTCCTTCTTGCCCATCGCGTCCGCGGCGAGAATGCCGTAGAAGAGCGGCGTCAAGGTGGCCTTCATCTTCTGGAAGTCGGCGTCCGAGGTGGTTGCGGGCTTGGCTGCGGTCAGTCCCTTCTGGGCCCAGGTCGCTGCGTCGTCCAGATCGGCCTGCTTCTTGGCGGGGTCTGTCTGCGCGTCCGCCTGGCCCTTCTTGATGAGCGCCTCCAGCGTGATGGCGCGATAGCTGGTGGGGTCCACCTGCAGCAGACGATCCGCAGCGGTGAGCGCCTTGGCAGCATCGAACGTGCTGTAAGCGGTCATCAACTGCTCCAGCACGTCCTGCTTGACGACGGTCTGGGGATAGGTGGTGAGGAAGCTCTCAATCGCGGCGGCCTTGGCCTGGGGCGTGGATTGGCCGACGGCATTGGTGTACGCGTTGTACTCGGCTTGATCCTTGATGGTGATCTGCGCCGATGCGGGCATGACGCAGCAAAGGATGGTGGCGATGGCCAGGAGAGAGGTCAGTACTGCCTTCTTCATTCAAAGACTCCTCGGTGTTTTCACCGTCGTTCCAATATCGTGCTGCCGCAATTGTATGAGTTTCAGATGCATCCGGGAGGAAAACAGTCTACCGCCGCTGTGACCGACGGACAGATTCACAGAATAATTGCCAGCTGCGACCGATGCGCCATTATAAAAAGCGGGTCGCCGCATGGCAAGTTTGCCGCAAGGGCGACCGCCGCTCGGCCGGGGGAGTCCTGTTGATTTGTGGCCGATGACGGGCAAGCCGCAAGATCCTTTCGTCGGCTGCGCCTCAGCCTCAGGATGACAGCACAATTCTCCTGCGGCAGGCGCGGTGTGTTGCTTTCCGCCCGGAGTTTGCTTTGCTGGCCGGGGTTTGCTTTGCTGGCCGAAGTCTTGCGGAATGTGCGGAGCGAGGCCCAGCCATCGTATTCCTGCCTCCTTATCCACAACATCTTGCGTTTACGCTGTTGATTCCGCCCTCACCGGCGGCTAACCTTTAGCTGTTCCACGCAGAACTTCGCGCGCGTCCCACTCTGTATGGGGTGGGCGCGTTCTTTCCGCCGCAGCACCGCAATTTTGACCGGACGAACGGGCATAAAGGAATCACCGAATGCTGAAGCTGAAAAAACTGCAAATCCTGGGCTTCAAGTCCTTCTGCGACCGCACGGAGGTCATACTTCCTGGCTTCGGGATCGCCGCCATCGTCGGCCCGAACGGCTGCGGCAAGTCGAACATCTCCGACGCCATCAGCTGGGTGCTGGGCGAGCAGTCTGCCCGCAACATGCGCGGGGTGAAGATGGAGGACGTGATCTTCGCGGGGACGCAGAGCCGCAAATCGACAGGAATGGCAGAGGTTTCGCTGACGCTGGTGGACCCGGACGTGTACGACGGATCGCTGCTGGCAGAGGACAGGTCGCAGGATGCAGGGCCGGAGATCGTGATCGAGAACGAGCTGCCGGAGGGCGGCGACTGGAGCGGGGACTGGGACGAGGAGGCACTGCGCGCACGGAAGGCGGAGGAGACCGAGGAGGCAACGCTGGATGCGCAGCCGGGCCAGATCCTGCCCTCTGACCAGCAGGAGGGGGCTGCAGCGGCGGAGGTGCAGGAGAATCTGCCGGCTCCGGTGGGCGTTCTGGAGGCTTCGCAGGCGGGGTCGCCGAACAATGTGGTGCTGAAGATCCGGCGGAGGAAGTTCGGCCGGCAGCCGGTGCGCGCCGGTGAAATCGTGGTGGCGCGGCGGCTTTTCCGCTCGGGCGAGAGCGAGTACCTGCTGAACGGCAAGATCTGCCGCTTGCGCGACATTCAGGACATCTTCATGGGCACGGGACTGGGGCCGGAGTCCTACGCGATCATCGAGCAGCAGCGCATTGGGCAGTTGCTGAGCTCGAAGCCGCACGACCGGCGGGCGATCATCGAGGAGGCGGCGGGCATTACGCGCTTCAAGACCAAGAAGCGGCTGGCGGAGCTGCGGCTGGAGTCTGCCAAGCTGAACCTGGCGCGCGTGAACGATAATTTCGAGGAAGTGGCGCGGCAGATGAATTCGCTGAAGCGGCAGGCGGCGAAGGCGGAGCGCTATGGTGCTCTGCGGGACGAGCTGCGCAAGAAGCTGCGCGTGGTGCTGGCCAGCCGCATGGCCCAGATGGACGCTGAGCAGACTGCGGCTGCGGCGCAGATTGCAGCGCTGGGAGCGCAGATCGACGAGCAGGCGGCGAGCACCGAGGCGCTGGACGCGATGCACACGGAAGGCGTTGCGCGAGGCTACGCTCTGGACACGTCGGCGAGAGAGGCGAACCAGAGGGCGAACCAGGCGACGGTGGAGCTGGAGCGTTCGGCGGCGCGATTGGCCTCCAACGAGGACCGCATCGCAGACCTGGCGACACGTCTGGCCAGCGGAGCGGCGGAGCTGGAGCAGGTGAAGGCGCAACTGGAAGGGCTGGCGGGAGAGCGCGACCAGCAGAAGCTGTTCCTGGAGAACGCGGCGGCGGAGACAACAGCGGCGCGGGAGCTGGCGCAGCAGAAGCAAAGGCAGGCGCAGGAGTCCGGCGCCGCGGTTTCTGTGGCCGAGCGCGCGGTGGAGAGCCATCGGCAGCAGTCGATGCAGCTGATCTCACGGACCTCAGGAGCGCGCAACCAGGTGGCGCAGGCGGAG
>JAJZHR010000129.1 GCA_021810815.1 Acidobacteriota bacterium
GCGTACTGCGATCCGGGCATGGCCTTCGATCCATCGATGGTGAAGTTGCTGTGCAGTTCCAGCATGGTGTTTTTTGCTGGTACGGTGTCGGAGCCGTACACCTGAATTTCATAGTTGTCCTGCGCTAGCAGTCGAGTTGTTCCGCAAAAGAGGACAAGGAGGAAGCAGGCGAGAGGGGAGAGACGCAGGAGCGATTTTTTCATGAAGGGGCTCTGTCCTCTTTTCGAGATTCGTTAAGGAAGAAGGTCTGCTGCAAGTCCCTCTGCGATTTCCACAGGGGCTAGAGCCCGCTCTAGCTCGGCCGCTTACGGGCGGGCTAAAGTCCCGCCCCTTCAAAGCCAGATTTGGTTCAGATAATTTGCTTAAAGACGGTCCAGGAGCGTGAAAAGTTAGTTGACGCAAAAGCAACATGGGAATATCGCAGCAGATTCCTTGTCTGTTTCGTTTTGAGGCGTAGATTGAATCTACGTTGCGGCGGAGAGGCTGTAGATTCCTGAGGCCGCGCGAACTGAGCTTGTGCGAAGAGCGGACAACGGCAAGGACAACGACAGGCATTTTGCCGGGGTGAAGATCCTTCCACTCGGAAGAACCCATGTCTCAGCAGCGCGATATGGCGCACCCGTCAAGCAACGGAAAAGATGACCAACAAAAGGACGAACGTTGAAAGTTAGTTGGGGCGTTCGCGTCTGCTTCCGCGAAAGCGGTCATCGAGGGGCTGGCGTGCGGCGAAGCCGCCTTCCAGGGTGTGCCAGTGCGTGATTTCTTTCTCGCCCATCTTCCAGCAGAGAAGGACGATGTTGCCATCCAGATTGCAGGGGAAATCGAGCAGTCCGGTGTTGATGTCCTTCACCTGGACTCCGATGGAGTCGATTTCGCTGAGGGCGTCATGCGCCTGCTGCACGGCAGCTTCGCGCTCGGCGCGGCTCCTGGCGACTGCGGTAATATCCACGAACATGCCGCCGGTCATCAGGATGCGCTGCTGCAGGGCGCGCATCTGCAGATCCATGACTTCGGCTTTGCCTTTGGCGGCGAGGGCGCGCTGGAGCAGGGAGTCGATGACGGGCAGAAGTGTTTGTGCCTCCTGCAAGGTGAATGTGCGCATGGCCATGGGAATCAGCTCCGAATCTCAAGCATACGATCCAGGGCGATGCGCGACCAGAGTTTGACGTCCTCGCGTACCTTGATGCGGTTGACGACGCGTCCCTCGACGAGGTTCTCCAGCGCCCAGGCGAGATGCGCGGGAGAGATGCGGTACATGGTGGTGCAGAGGCAGCCGGTGTCGTCGAGGGTCATGACCCGCTTGCCGAGGGGAGCAAAGCGTTTGCCGAGGCGATTGACGAGGTGGATCTCTGTGCCGACGGCGAAGGTGGAACCCTGGGGAGCGTCCTCGATGAGCTTGATGAGGCGCTCGGTGGAGCCGAGGGCGTCGGCTTTCTGGCAGACGTCCCAGCGGCACTCGGGATGGACGATGACCTGGATGCCGGGATATTGCGCGCGCATCTTGTCGACGTGTTCGGGAAGGAAGCGCATGTGGACCGAGCAGTGTCCCTTCCAGAGGATGACTTTCGCTGCGCGGAGGCGGTCGGGCGTGAGGCCGCCGTTGATCTGGTAGGGGTCCCAGACGACCATTTCGTTCAAGGGGATGCCCATGGCAAAGGCGGTGTTGCGGCCGAGGTGCTGGTCTGGCATGAAGAGGATTTTTTCGCCCCGGGCGAAGGCCCACTCGAAGGCTCCGCGGGCGTTGGAGGAGGTGCAGACGAGGCCGCCGCGCTCTCCGCAGAAGGCCTTGATGGCGGCGCTGGAGTTCATGTAGGTGAGAGGGATGAGCTTGCCGCCGCGTGCGATGCCCTGGGCGGTGAGGGCGTCCCAGCAGTCCTCGACCTGGTCGATGCCGGCCATGTCTGCCATGGAGCAGCCGGCGTTGAGGTCGGGAAGGATGACCTGCTGATGGTCGCGAGCGAGAATGTCCGCGCTCTCTGCCATGAAGTGCACGCCGCAGAAGACGATGTGCTTTGCGTCGGTTTCGGCGGCGAACTTGGAGAGCTTGTAGCTGTCGCCGGTGTAGTCGGCGAAGCGGATGACTTCGTCGCGCTGGTAGTGGTGGCCGAGCAGAAGGACGTCAGTGCCCAGGGCTGCGCGGGCGGCGGCGATGCGGCCATCCATGGTGTGGTCAGGCAGGGACAGGTAGTGGTCCAGCGAGCAGGACACGGCTTCTTCCTGGGTCTCCGCGAAACCCGTTGCCAGCGCTTCTTCTTCCAGAACAGCCACAGCCGAGGTTTCTGCTTCCTCAGTGAGTACGCTCAATGTTCTCCGCCTTCAGTTCCAGCAGCTGCGGTTAGGGATTTGTGCCCTGATCGCGCCCCGGAACGGGGATGTTGAAAGCATTTCCATGTCGGTTGCAGTGGATTCACTGCGTAGATCGCTCTCATTTGGAAGAGATTGACCTGCGCCCAACCCACGGGGATGTTGCAACCCTTTATCGTGTGCCGCTGCCATTGTGGCTGCCGCGCACGTTGCGATATGTATTGGACGCGTCGGAAGAAAAACCGTCGCGTTCAAGAATTCACCGGCGCAGGATTTGTCCATTGCTAGGCTTGCATCCAATGCCGAGGCTTAAGTGTAAGTTTACTACAGCATGTTCACACGGCTGTCATGATGAGTTTGGTTAAGTGGCCCGGGGCGATCTGGTTCGAAATGTCGGATGCGCATGCGGCACCTCAGCGGCTAAAGCGGCGCAGATTGTGTAGCATTAACGGACGGGCTCACGCCCATCCCCTTCACAGCGCGATAATTGAGAGTTCCTGGGGTCGAGGGCGATTTGTGGGCGTCGCTGCCACTCGGTATCATGCGACAGTAAGGAACCTTGTAATTCGATGAGTATTGGCGATACAGTCTTCATCTTCTTCCTGGCGTTGATCTTCTTCGGTCCGAAGAAGTTGCCGGAGCTCGCCCGGCAACTGGGCAAACTGGTGGCGGAGTTCCGCCGCGCCAGCAACGAGTTCCGCTTTCAGATGGAGGAGGAGTTGCGCATGGCGGAGCAGGCGGATGCGCAGAAGCGCATGGCAGCGCTCCAGACGGCGGAGCCCGGCGACACCACGACTGCTATCGCCGCAGGGACGGAGTTGAGCATCATGCCGCCAGCCACGGGACTGCCTGTGGGGGCGGCGACCGAGGGTGGCTTCGACCCCAGCTATGGGACAGAAATTGGCGATACGGATACCGGGATTGGCGACACGGCTATAGCGCGGGAGAGCGCAGCGCAGCCGAGCCACACGGAGCCGCCGGTGGAGCAAGAGCCGTCGCATCTGTCAGCGACTCTGGGGCCGCCATCGCAGTCGGACGCGGTTGAGATGCCAAGCCCGGCGGCGGAGGCTTTGCCGGCAGCGGAAGCGAGTTTTGCTCCTGATTTTCACGAAGACAGGCACAATTCGTCCAACCCTGTGGCATCCGAGCCAGTGCCAGTGGTCGAGCACGATTTGAACGTCCCTGATACCCAGGGCAGAGAGTCCGGGATGCCGCACGAGGTTCACACCGCTAATGGCTGATGTTATCGACCGCGCACGCGCCGCCGTCACCGACAGGGCGGAGCTTCCTGGCATGAGCCTGATGGAGCATCTGGAAGAGCTGCGCAAGCGGCTGGTCCACTCCGCCATCGCGCTGGTCATCGGGCTCTGCGTCGCATACTTTTTCAAGGAGCAGTTGTACGGCATCGTGCAGGCGCCGCTGGACCAGTTGCATGTAGCGCTGAACTTCACCCACCCAACCGATGGTCTGAACCTCTACTTGAAGACAGCGTTCTTCGGGGGAGCGATCCTCACTTCGCCGTTCATCCTCTATCAGGTATGGCTTTTCATTTCGCCTGGGCTTTACAAGCATGAGAAGCGGTACATTGTTCCGTTCATGGGTGCCACCATCGGCCTGTTTTTTGGCGGAGCGTACTTCGCGTACCACTTCGTTTTTCCCGGCCTGCTGAAGGTTCTGATTATCGGATTCGGAGCGCGCTTCCACCCCATCATCACAATCGATGAGTACACCAGCTTCTTTCTCTCGGTGATTCTCGGTATCGGCATCACGTTTGAGCTGCCAATTCTTGTCTTCTTCCTCGCGCTATTCGGCATTGTGGATGCTGGCCTGCTGTGGCGCAATTCGCGCTACGCTGTCCTGATCATCTTTGTGATTGCGGCGATCATCTGTCCTGCTCCGGATCCGTTCACCATGTGCATCTTCGCTTTGCCCATGCTGATCCTGTTCTTTGTTAGCATCCTGATCGCGTATATGGTTCATCCAAAGCGACGCAAGGCGAAGGAGATTGCCTCTTGAGGTGTGCTCAGCGGAACAGGCCCGGGGCTAAAGCCCCTGAGATTTCAAGCCTTTTCAGCAGCCTGAAGGCTGCTGCTCTCTCTGAACTACAAGCTCAGAGCCGGATATGGATGCTGTTGCTGCTGATTTCCGCCGCCGCAACTACGTTTCCGCCTTTCGCTCAGGCGGAGCATGATTCGGCCGGGCCTCAGGCTTTTCCGAAGCATTTCAGCGGGGCGCAGGCTTACGAGTACGCGAAGGAGTTTGTCGCGATCGGGCCGCGCTACATCGGCAGCACGGGGCATGACAAAGCAGAGGCCTTCCTCCAGAAGCACTTCGCTCCGGAGGCGATGCGGGGAAATTTGGAGAAGGACGAGTTCACCATGAGCACTCCTATCGGCCAGCTCGGGATGAGGAACTATATCGTCCGCTATCCGGGCAAGAAGGACGGCGTGATTGTACTTGCGACTCACTACGAGACGAACTATCCGCTGCGCAATATCGGATTTGTCGGGGCGAACGATGGCGGATCGACGACCGGGCTGCTGATGGCGATCAGCGATGTTCTGCGCTCGGAGACCGAAGGAGGCAAGCTGCTGGACGGCTACAGTGTGTGGCTGCTGTTCGACGACGGAGAAGAGGCGATCCAGCAGTGGTCCAACTCGGACAGCCTGTATGGAACGCGGCACCTGGCTGCGAAGTGGCAGAACGACGGAACGCTGAAGCGCATCAAGGCGTTCATTGTTGCGGACATGATCGGCGACAAGGATCTGGACATCGCGCGTGAGTTGAACTCCACCCCATGGCTGGAGGACCTGGTCTACCAGGCGGCGAAGAACACGGGCAACCAGTCGCACTTCTTCAAGACGCAGAATGCGATTGAGGACGATCATCTTCCTTTTGCCCAGCGCGGTGTGCCCGTGGCAGACGTGATCGACTACAACTTCGGACCGCATGACGCGTCGCATCCCGACGGCTATCACCATACGGCCGAGGACACGATGGACAAGATCAGCGCGCGGAGTCTGCAGATCGACGGCGAAGTGTTCCTGGAGACGATCCGCCTTCTGAACCAGAGGTGAATGGCTGGACGTCCTGTCCCTCGGAGAGGCTTAACACGGATCATGCCGCGGATTTCACGGATTCGGATGAGCAAACGATAAGGGCAACGGCAAGAGCGAGAAGCGGATTCCTTCGCTTCGTTGCGGAATGACAACCAGAGGGGCAACGGCAAGAGCAACGGCAACAAGGGCAAGGGGAACGGCAGTGGCAAGGCAACGGCGACGGCAGCGTCAAGGACGGCGGCAAGGGCAAGGATGACAGAAGAGGCAGGGGGCGTGCTGACTGCCAGTTGCTGAGGATCTCGCCTCACCGATACTTCGCCTTACGGCTCTATTGTCAGGAGAACTTACGGTTCGTCGCGATAGACGCCGATCTGCGGTTGGCCGCCTTCCTGGAGCTTTGCGCGGAACATGCCGGGGGTGTTGAAGCTCCATGCGAGCTGGCCGTCGGGAGTGATGGCGATGATGCCACCGTCGCCGTGTATGGCGGGTAGCTGATGCTGCACGACCTCGTCTGCAGCGGCCTGCAGGGACATGCCTTTGTATTGCACCAGAGCGCAGATGGTGCGGGCGACGGTGAGGCGGATGAAGTACTCGCCGGTGCCGGTGGCGGAGACGGCACAGGACTGGTTGGAGGCATAGGTGCCTGCGCCGATGAGGGGCGAATCGCCGACGCGGCTCCACTGCTTGGCCTGGACGCCTCCGGTGGAGGTCCCTGCCGCGATGTTGCCGTTGCGGTCGAGAGCGACGACGCCGACAGTTCCGAACTTGTGATTATCAGGAGTCTCAAAAAAAGCGAGCGGCTCTGCGGGCGCTGGTGGCGCGCCTTGCGGACGCGGCGGGATGGGAAGACCTTCCTTGCCGAGCTGCTTGAGGAGGGACTGCCAGCGGCGCTCGGTGAAGAAGTAGCTCTGCGGCTCCTGCGGCAGGCCAACGTGGGCGGAGAAGGCGTCCGCTCCGCTGCCGATGAGCATGACATAGGGAGACTTTTCCATCACGGCGCGGGCGAGGGAGATGGGGTTGCGCGTGTGCTGCACGTCCGCGACCGCGCCAGCGTGCATGGTTGCTCCGTCCATGATGGCCGCATCCAGTTGGTTGGTGCCGTCAGCGGCGAAGACTGCGCCGCGTCCAGCGTTGAAAAGGGGATTGTCCTCCAGCAACCGGATGGCGGCCTCGACGGCATCGAGCGCGGAGCCTCCTTTATCGAGGACTGCTCCGGCGGCGCTGATGGCTTCTTTGAGGCCAGCCCGGTATTGGGCGTCCGCCTCTGGCGTCATGGAGGAGCGCTCAATCACTCCGGCTCCGCCATGCAGCACGATGGCCCACTTGTGCTGCGTCGCGGGCAGCGGGTTGGGCTGTGCTGCTGGCTCGGGCTGAGCGGCCATTGCGATGGAAACAGTGCCGAGTGCGAGCGCGATGGCGCAGGCGCGGATGGAGGGCTTGGGACTGGTCATCGAGTCTTCTCCTGTGCCTGGGGATCGGGCTGGGGCTTGATTGG
>JAJZHR010000130.1 GCA_021810815.1 Acidobacteriota bacterium
TTCACCCGCCGCCCGGAATACTTCGGCATGCAGTTCGCCGGGCACTTCTCCGGCAGCACCCTCCTGAACACCACCTTCAACTCCCCCAGCAAGCGCGTCACCGCCTACGCCGCCCTCAAAGACGGCAGGCGCCAGATCGCCATCATCAACAAAGACGCCGCTCCCATCGCCGTCTCCATGCCCCATGCTCTGCCCAGGCACGGCCACGCCGAATGCATCACCCTCGCCGGAGCCGCCCTCGACCAGAAGGAAACAACGCTCTCCGGTCCGGCTCCGGCAAAGAAATTCGATCCCGGCCATTTCCAAGTGCCGGCGCACTCAGCCATAATGTTGCGGGTATGAACAAACCCATGAACTCCTCCGCATTCCCGCGCCGCAAAGTCTCCCGCCGCCGCTTCCTCCAGGGCGCAACCGTCGCCACTGCCGCCGCCGCTCTCTCGCAGAAGCGCACCTGGGCCGCCGCGCTTCCACAGGACGACGACACCCCCTACAAGCTCTTCTTCCGCCAGCCCGCCGCCGCCTGGCCAGACGCCCTTCCCGTCGGCAACGGACGCCTCGGCGCAATGGTCTTCGGCATCCCTGCCAGCGACCGCATCCAGCTCAACGAGGAGTCCATCTGGGACGGCGAGCGCCGCGACCGCAACAACCCCGCCGCGGGCGCTGCCGTCCCGCGCATCCGCGAGCTTCTCTTCGCAGGCAAGGTCCACGAGGCCGAAGCCCTCGCCGTCTCGGACATGCTCGCCATCCCCCGCCGCATGCCCTGCTACCAGACCCTCGGCGACCTCTGGCTCGACCACGCCGCCAGCGGCCTCGCCTCCGAAGCTCAGGTCGAAAATTATCGCCTCGAACTCAACCTCGACACCGCCATCGCCACCACCACCTTCGCCCACGATGGCACCCGCTACACCCGCGAAGTCTTCAGCTCCGCTCCCGATCAGGTCATCGTCGTCCGCCTCGCCGCCAGCCAGCCCGGCAAGCTCTCCTTCTCCGCCCGCCTCGACCGCCCCGCCAATGGCGATGGCTCAGCTCTCTCGCCCACCAGACTCGCCCTCGCCGGCGAAGCCTTTCCCGTCAAGGACAATCCCGGCCTGCCCGTGAAGGAGCACCACGTTGGCATCCAGTTCCGCGGCGAGCTTCTTGCCCTCCACGAGGGCGGCACCGCAACCGTTGACGGCAACCAGATCAAAATTGCCAGCGCGAACTCCGTCACGCTCCTCATCGACGCCGCCACCAGCTACCGCTATCCCGCTGGCGCGTCCGCCATGCAGGCCGCCATCAAGAAGAACCTCGCCGCCGCCAGCCACCGCACCTTCGACGACCTGCGCGCGCGCCACATCGCAGACCATCAGCGCCTCTTCCGCCGCGCTGAAATCAAGCTCGGCTCCGCGCCCGACCCCAACGCCAATGTCCCCACCGACGTCCGCCTCCAGCGCGTCAAGGACGGCGGCGAAGACCTCCATTTCCTTCCCATCTACTTCCAGTTTGGCCGCTACCTTCTCATCGGCAGCAGCCGCGCGGGCACCCTCGCCGCCAACCTGCAAGGCATCTGGAACGAGAGCGTCGATCCTCCCTGGGGCTCCAAGTACACCGTCAACATCAACACAGAAATGAACTACTGGATCGCCGAGCGCGCCAACCTCGCCAGCCTCCACGCTCCCCTCTTCGACCTCATCGACTCCACCACCGGCCCCGGCTCCGTCACCGCGAAGAAGTACTACAATGCCGGCGGATACGTCGTTCACCACAACACCGACATCTGGGGCGACTCGGCCCCCATCGACGGCCTCGGAGGTGGCATCTGGGCCGTGGGCGCGGCCTGGCTCTCCCTCCATCTGTGGGACCACTACGACTACGGCGGCGACCGCCAGTTCCTCGCCGCCCGCGCCTATCCCCGCCTCCGCGAAGTCGCCCGCTTCCTGCTCGACTACATGGTCGAATCCCCTGACGGCCACCTCGTCACCGGCCCCTCCTGCTCTCCGGAAAACAAATACCGGCTCCCCGACGGCACCACCGCCAACCTCTGCATGGGCCCCACCATGGACATCGCCATCACCCGCGCCGTCCTCACCCGCGCCTCGCAGGCCGCCACCCTCCTCAACCTCGACCCCGACCTCCGCTCCCGCGCAGAAGCCGCACTGGCCAAGCTCCCTCCCTACAAGATCGGCAAGGCCGGAGCCATCCAGGAATGGCAGCAGGACTATGCCGAATTCGAGCCCGGCCACCGCCACATCTCGCCCCTCTTCGGCCTCTTCCCGGACGACCAGATCACGCCCCGCAGCACGCCCGAACTAGCCCGCGCCGCCCATCTCTTCCTCGACCGCCGCCTCTCCCACGGCGGCGGCAGCACTGGTTGGAGCCGCGCCTGGATCATCAACTGCTACGCCCGCCTCGAAGACGGCGAGGCCGCCTACCAGAGCGTCCTCTCCCTCATCCGCCAGTCCACCCGCCCCAATCTCTTCGACGTCTGCGGCATCAAGGCCAACAGCTACTACCAGATCGACGGCAACCTCGGCGGCCCCACCGGACTCATGGAAATGCTCCTGCAAAGCCACGCCAGCGGTGCCCGCCAGGATCACCCGCAAGCCTCCACACCCATCGCCCCGCCCGCCAACGTCGTCCGCTTCCTTCCCGCTCTGCCCCAGGCGTGGCCATCCGGCAGCTTCCGCGGCCTGCGCGCGCGCGGCGGCCTCGAAGTCGATCTCGCATGGGAAAACGGCAAAGCCACGACGGCAACCCTCCGCGCATCGCTCGACCACACCCACACCATCGCCGCTCCAAAGGGCCAACGCATCCTGTCCATCTCCCAAGCCGGAAAGCATGTGCAGCATTCCGAGCAAAAAGACGGCTCCGTCCTCCTGCGCACCCAGGCAGGCGCAGCATACTCGCTGCGCTTCGCCTAGCAAAGCTCTTCACCAGCAAGAAAATCAGCCCCAGCAGCAAAACAGCCTCAAAACAAAAAGAGCGGCGGCAGACGAGAAGAGTCTGCCGCCGCTCTTGCTTGGCCATCTCCTAGAAGATGATGTGGACGCCGCCTTGCAGTTGGCGGCCCTGGTTGAGCTGCTTGGTCACATCCCCAAAGGCGGAGGAGGTGGGGCTTGTGTTTGCGTTTGCGAACTGAGCACGGTTGAAGGCGTTGAACGCGTCCACGCGCGGCTGGATGATGACCCGCTCCGTGATGGAGAAGTTCTTCAACAGGGAGAAGTCGAAGTCCTTCGTCGGGTCGGAGCGCAGCAGGTTCTCCGGGAAGGTCCGGTAGTTGTAGCCGTTCGGCTGCACCTTGGAATCCCTGTTGAACCCGGCAGTGTTGAACGACGCTCCGTGGGTGTTGTGCGGATTGTTGTTGAAGCCCGAGTAGTTCCCCGTGTAGATCACATTGCCCCAGCCAAGCGGCGTTCCGGACAGGTACTGGTAGATGGTCGTCAGCGTGTACCCGCCCACCAGCTCGTCCATCAGCCTGGAGTTGTTGAGGAAGTGCCGCCCCTTCCCGAAAGGCAGAAGGTAGATCGCGGTGAGCGATGCATGGTCGGGGAAGTCCGACGACGTCTCGCCGTACCAGAGCGGCCCGCCCGGGTTCAGCTGCGAGCTCGCTCCGAGCTGCCTGGAGTGCTCATAGTTGAAGTTGAACTGCAACCCCTCGCTCATCCGCTTCGTCACTTTGAGCATCAACGCGTTGAAGTTGGAGCTCGCTCCCGGAATCAACTGCTCCGTCACGCCGCTGTACTCCGGGTACGGATGCAGCAGGCTGGCCACGCTGATCGTCTTGGAGTTGTTCAGCGAACTCGTCGGCCCCGGGATGATCCCATAGAACGGGTTCGGTGTCGATGCTCCCAACTGCGCCGTCACCACCGGGTCGTACTCCGGCGAGCGGCTCAGGAACTGCAGCGGCAGAGCACTCACAGGATTGGAGTAGGACTGGTGAACCTGATGCGCCCCCAGGTAGCCAATCTCGAACATCCAATTCCTGCGCCACTGCTGCTGGATGTCCAGACTCCACTTCTCCGCGTATGCGACCTTCACCGGAGCGTAGAAGACGATGTTGCTGCCCAGGTTGGTGTTGATCCCAAGCGCAGATCCCGTCGGCTGCTGGATCGGGTTGTTCGACGTCGGGAACGGGTCAGTGAGATCCGTCGCCGGAGACAGGCCATTGTTCGTGCTGGAAATGAAGCCGGTCGACTGCGAAAACCCGTACTGCTGTCCCTGGTAGTAGTCGTTGAAGGGATTGTCGTAGATGCCGAACCCGCCACGAACCGCCATCGTTCCGTGGGAGAAGTCCGGCGAGTATGCGAACCCGAGCCGCGGACTCACATACGCCAGCGCCGTCGAGTACGGGCTGCGGTGCGACGACGTCGCGTAGAGAACGCCGCCAGTCGCCTTGAACGAGCTGGCAGGCAGATTCGGATTGGGATTGCCGGCATACACTGCCGCCGCCGGCGCCGTCACCGCGTTGGCCAGGTCGGGGTTCCACCCCACCACCATATTGTTGTGGCCCTCGACGACGGGTGTCTCATGCTCCAGACGCAGGCCCATGCTCACCGTGAAGTTCCGCCGCATCTTCCAGTCGTCCTGGAGGAAGAAGCCCGAGTACCAGTTGTCGTACTGGAACCTCGTGTTCACCTCGTACGATCCGCTCGTCGGCAGACCGAGCGCGAACAATGCGAACGCTCCGCCAAACGCCTGCCTCGGTGCCCCCGTTCCAGCCGTCACAAAATCTCCGGAGCCGGAAGAGTAGCCGAATGCGCCGTCCGCGTTTCCTGGGTTCAGCTTCGTGTCCTTGTTGACGCGGATGTCCGGGCCGATCTTGATCGTATGATGCCCCCACGTCTTGTTCAGGCTGGCGAAGTACTGGATCGTGTCGAACGCCTCCAGGTTGCCGGGGCTGCCGCCAAACGTCGGAATGCCGGCGCTGTCCGAGAACGACATGGGCGAAATCGCGAACGCTGTCGAATTCGCTGCGATGTACCCCGGAAGCCCCAGCTTCGTCGGATTCACTCCATTCCCGTTCGGCGCGCCCAGGGAATACCAGCGGCTGAAACCAAGCCGGTTCTCCAGGTTCAGGCTCGGCGAGAAGTTCTCCACATCATCCACCGATCCTCCCCACAGGATCGTCTGCGAGTTCGACCCGGTCAGCAGGTTGTTGAAGATGTTGCCCTGGTTCACCACATAATTGCTGCGGTGCGCCTCAAAGAAAATCTTGTTGGCGTCCGTGATGTTCCAGTCGATCCTGCCCATGTTCGACTTGTAGTTGTTCGTCGTCGGGTCGTCGGCGAAGAAGTTGTTCTCCCCGTCCGGCTTCGCCGCCGAGCCCGTATAGTTCGGCAGCGGAACCTCCGCAAGATACGCCGCCGTGATCGGGTTGATCTTCAGTCCCGCGTTCGCCAGAACATTGCCCGGAATGGCTTGCCGAACCACCTGGCCCTTCGACGTCAACGTGGCCGTGTAGGGGTTGTAGAGCTGGTTGTTCGCAGAGATGCCGAGAAGCGCGGAGAAATCTCCTGTGCGCTCCGCTGCCGTGGGAACACTGGTGATCGCCGTCGACGGCTGGGCGCCGACATAGCCTTCGAACGCATAGAAGAAGAAGAGCTTGTTGCGACCATTGAACACGCCCGGAATCCGCACCGGGCCGCCAATCGTGCCGCCAAACTGGTTGTAGTGCGTCGACGGTACGCCCTTGCCCGCAGGAGTGAAATATGGCTTCGCAGCCAGCACAGAGGCCTCGTAATACTCCGACAGCGTCCCGTGATAATCATTCGTCCCGGACTTGGTCGTGATGTTCACCGTGCCGCCGGAAGTGTCCCCGTTCGCCGCATTCGCGTCGAACTCACTCACGCTCACAGCATCCACCGCGTCCAGCTCCGGGCTGAAACCCGCCGTGCGCTGGCTGCTCTGCATGTTCGGAACGCCGTTCAACAGAAGCTCGTTGGAAGAGGAGTTGCCGCCGCCAAGAGAAAAATCGTCTTCGGCGCTGTTGTCGAAAGGACGCGCCTGAGACATCGAGTGCTTGCCTTTGGCCACCGCGCCATACTCGAGATGCGCGAAGCCAAGCGGTGCCCGCCCATTGCTCGGCAGATCCTGCACCTCCTCGCCGGTCAGCACCTGTCCCGTCGAGGCCGTCGCCGTATCCACCAAAGGCACATCCGCCGATACCGTGATCGTCTGCTGCGACGTGCCGACTGCCAGCGCAATGTTCTCCGTCGCCGTCTGCTCCGTCTGCAGATTGAGCCCGCTATGCACGTACTTCTTGAATCCCTTCGCGGTCACTTCGACACGGTACGGTCCAGGAGCGAGAAAGGGCACCGTGTATTCGCCCACGCCATTGGAAACAACGTTGTTCGTTGCTCCCGTTGCCGTATTCGTGATCACGATCTGCGCCTGCGGGATCACAGCGCCCGTCGTGTCCGTCACGCGACCGGTCAGGGTCGCGCGCGTCTCCTGCGCCCATGCTGAGGGCACAGAAGCCAGGATGATGGCGAGAAAGAGTAAGGAGAGACGCTTCATTACAAACCTCCGGAATTGAAAACCGCTGCGGCAAACTGCTGCTCGTCTGAGGGCACAACAATATGGAATGCTTATTTGTAATGTCAAGCACTTAATTTGAAAGCTATCGTCATTTGTGCGGCACTAATGAAAATTAGCGCACGTGCAGGCCAGCCAACAGGCCGAAAGGGGGCGAAAACCCGGCGGCCGCGAAAAAAAACGACCGCCGGGCCTCGAACAAGGGAAGCTCCGCGCCTTGATTTGGCTTACGATTCGGCTTACTTGGACGGGGCTGCGAGAGACACCGCGATGTTGGCAGCGGACTTCAGCACCGCCTCC
>JAJZHR010000131.1 GCA_021810815.1 Acidobacteriota bacterium
GAAAATCCTGGGGGAAGAAGCTTGATGGAGTTGGCGCCATTGTGTGCTGGCTCCTCAATTTTCTTCCTGCAGTGAAATACGATTGGATGAGCCGAAAGTTTCGCGGAAAGGCGGAGCTGAGGCTCGTTGCGATGCCCGCGCAGGTCTCAGGGCGCAGCAGACCTTTGCAAAGGCCTTGAATTGTTGATTTTACATTGCTCTGACTGGGCGGCATGAAGGCTGCAACTTCAAGGAAATCCCTTGATTTTCCCTGTTTAAGCGGGTATCATAAGAGTTTTGCGGTGGGTGGCAGTCCTGCTGCATCGTCGGTGCGAAATGAGTTTGCGCCGCAGTCGGCTGGCACCACAGCATTCTCCGAAGAGGACAACAACCAACAATGGCAAAACGTCGTGGAAATCCGAATTGGGGAAAGCCGGAGCCGATTGGCCCCGTCGTCCCCACAGTGACTTCGTTCGAGCAGGTCGTAAAGGAATTCAAGCTCACACCGGACCAGTATGTCCGCTCCACGCGCCTGCGGGAATGGGCCCGGCGCAACAAGAACTCGAAATACATCCCGGAGGCTCTGCTTGAGGCCTGGGGCTTCGAAATCGAGTCCACTCTGTAGCTGCGAACCTCGCTCGCAAAGCGCGCTTGGAGCATCGATCAGACGATTGGCAGAAGTTCGGGAGGGCCGTCCAGCAATGGGCGGCCTTTTCTTGCGAGCGCAAGATCGTGACGAGAGGAAAACCGTGACGAGAGGAAAACCGAGCAGACAACTTCGAGAAGCTGCTAGCCTGTAAGGTTGCGGCTTTTAGCCTACGCCCACTGAGGTTTCCATCATGCCCGAGCAGAACCCGCCTTTCACGGATGTCCCCGGAGCTCTTGAAGAGATTCGCGCCGGCCGGATGCTGGTCGTCGTCGATGATGAGGACCGCGAGAACGAGGGAGACCTGACGCTCGCGGCCGAATTCGTCACCCCGGAAGCGATCAACTTCATGGCCACGCATGGCCGCGGCCTCATCTGCCTGACGCTCACGGAAGAGCGCGCGGACTATCTGCGCCTTGGTCCCATGGCTGCCGAGAATACGTCGCGTTTCGGCACTGCCTTCACCGAGAGCATCGAGGCGCGCGAGGGCGTGACCACGGGCATCTCTGCGTATGATCGCGCGCACACCATCCGCGTCGCCATCGACCCCAAATCCACCGCTGCCGATCTCGCGCGCCCCGGCCACGTCTTTCCGCTGCGCGCGCGCAAGGGCGGAGTGCTGGTCCGCGCAGGGCAGACGGAGGCCGCGGTCGATCTTGCCCGCATGGCCGGCCTGGTCTCCGCCGGGGTGATCTGCGAAATCATGAAGGACGACGGCACCATGGCCCGCGTCCCGGATCTGATCGACTTCTGCCGGCTGCATGGCATGAAGATGCTCACCGTCGCGGAGTTGATTCGCCACCGCCTGCGCCACGAGCGCTATATCCATCGCGTGGGCGAGGCCGCGCTGCCCACTATCCACGGCGAGTTCCGCATGATCGCCTATGAGAGCGAGGTGGAGGGAGGCGAGTCGCACCTGGCGCTGGTGCGCGGAGACGTGAGCCAGGGCGGCCCGGCGCTGGTGCGCGTCCACTCCCACTGCGTTGCCGGGGACGTCTTTGGCGCCACCCTGTGCGACTGCCGCGAAGTCGTGAACACGTCTCTGGAAATGATCGCCGCTGAAGGGCGGGGCGCGCTGATCTACCTGCACAACGCGACCAAGGGCTTCGGCATCGACCCCGCGACCAATCCGCCGCGCCTGCTGCTGCACCACGAACTGCGCGAACGCGAAAAGCAGGAGCACCGGAGGCAGAGGACGCTGCGGCAGGTGGGGCTGGGCGGCCAGATTCTCGCCGACCTGGGCATACGGCAGGTGCGCCTGTTGAGCAATACGCCAACCCATGTGCCGGCTCTGCAGGGCTTCGACGTGGAGATCGTGGAGCGTCTGGCGATTCCGCTCAAAGAGACCTTGGCATAAGCGGCTGGATACTCCTGGCGCCAGCGACATCTGCCGTCATTATTCGTCATATTTGCCTTTTGTGATCCCTGTCACCGACGCCCGATCCGCTTGAATTTCATGCTCTTTTCCAGTGAACCTAACGTTCCAGCCATCATTCCTGATGGAGGAAGAGGAAAGTCATGAAATGTCGGGTGTTCCTTCGTTCTACGTTCTCTCTTGCTGTTTTGGCAGGAGCCTGCTGCATTGCATCTGCCCAGTCTGACTGGACGACTGTAGTCAACAACGGCAGCGTCATGCCCGGAACCAGCGCCACCTTCAATAGCTACAACCAGCCTTCGGTGAATGCCCTTGGCCGCGTTGTGTTCCGCGCCCGCAGCAAGGGGGGCAGCGGAGGCGGACCAATCCACGGCATCTACATGCGGGACATGCTGTTCCGCAACTCCGCCACTACCCGCGTCTTCGACAAAAGCTCGGTTGTGCCGGACCCCAATAACAATGGCGCAACCTTCACGGAATTTCCCGCCTTCCCGCGCATCGATCTCTTCACAAACACGCTGGCAACCCGCGGCGCATCGCAGCCGGTCTTGACCTACACCTTGCCCGATGGCACAGAGACGAAAGTCGGAACCGCAGGCGTCTACGTCATGCGGAATGGCAAACCTCTCACCGCCGCCAGCCAGTTGGGCGCAGTGCCCGCATACTCTAGCTTCCAGGTTCCCGGAGCTACGCCCCACCTCAAATTCGATCAGTTTCCCGGCGCACCTGCCGTCAGCGGCAACACCATCGCTTTCAAGGGCAACTACACGGAAGACAACATCAGCAAGACTGGTGTCTATTTCCGCGATATCACAAGCCATGGCGGTGATGCTCCCATTCAGCGCATTGCCGATACGACGACCCTGATTCCCAATCGCCCCTCCGGAGGGACGCAAACCTTCGGCGCCACGGCCCCGCCCAGTGCTGCCTTCAACCTGGTCGTTTTTACCGCATGGGACAACGAGGAGAATCCCACCATGGGCGGCATCTACCGCGGGCAACTGCGGTCGGACCCCGCACTCACAACAATGGTTGGCATCGGCACCCAGGTCCCGGGAGAAGCTTCCGGCGTCACCTTCACGAACTTCGGTGAAAACCTCTTCTTCGACGGCCGGCTTCTTGCCTTCTGGGGAGCGTGGGGAGAGGATCGCCGGGACGTCGTCCTCACCTGCCCTACGGATGGCAACAAGGATCTGATCGTCGACTGCAATAAGCAGTATCCCGGCGGCGTGACGACCGTGCAGGTTCCGCTTCACCAGGGCATCTTCGCCTATGACAGCATCACCCGCGGGATCACTGCTCTTGCGAAATCGCCCACCAATTTCGATGACTTCCTCTATTGGGTCTACTCCGGCAAGCCTTCCGGGACTGGCAGCAGTGAAAACGAGGACGGAGAACCCGCCCGCTGGCGCTCTGCGGCCTTCTCCGCCATCTCCGGCCGCCTGTTCAGCTTTCAGGTAGTCTTCAAGGCGCAAAAGGGATCCATCGACGGTATGTACCAGGCCAATGGTCCCTCGGCTTCCTCCATCACTACCCTTCTGGACACGACGATGTCTGGAAAGTCGGTTGATCCCAGCGCTCCCTCCGGCTCCACCATTACCGCAATTGGCATCGAGCGCGAAGGACTTCGATACGGGTGGCTCGCCATCACCGCCAGCATGCTCAACGTGGCGACCAGCGAGAGCTGGGGAGGCATCTACATCAGGTACATGCGCTGAGAGATCTTCCGGTGCCGAGCGGAGTCGGTTCTTGCGCGGCATGGCTTCACCGCCGTGCCGCAAGAACCTAGCCTCTGGGTGCGCACTGTCCGGCCCGCTGCAACCTGTCGCATGGCATCAACCAACGCAAGACTCAGGAAGCTAGTTGGCTTTGGATGCCGGGTTGCCAGTGGGGTTGGGGAGGACTTTGCGGACGGCGCCATTGCCGGAGTCTGCGATGTAGAGATTGCCGCTGGCGTCGATGGCCACGGCGTAGGGGTTGTTGAGCTCTGCGCTGGAGGAGGGTCCCCCGTTGCCGGAGTAGCCTTGGTTGCCGTCGCCGGCGATGGTGGAGATGATGCCGGTGCGTGCGGCGACTTCGCGGACTCGCTGGTTTCTGGTGTCTGCGATGAAGAGGTTGCCGCTGGAATCCACGGAGACACCTTGCGGCTCGTCGAGCTGAGCGCTCGTTGCGGCGGCGTTGTCCCCGGAGAAGCCGATGATGCCGGTTCCGGCGACCGTGGTGATGACTCCGGTGCGCGCGTCGACTTTGCGGATGGCGGCGTTACCGGTGTCGGCGATGTAGACGTTGCCTTTGCCGTCTGCAGCGACGGCGGCGGGGTGAGAGACTTGCGCGAGCGTGGCTGGGCCGCCATCGCCGGAGTATCCTGCGTTGCCGTCGCCGGCAATGGTGGTGATGATGCCGGTGGAAGCGGCGACTTCGCGGACGCGGTTGTTATCGGTGTCGGCGATATAGAGGTTGCCCGCCTGGTCGAACGCGATGCCGGAGGGGCGATCAAGCTGAGCACTGGTGGCCGGGCCCTTGTCGCCGGCATAGCCGGGGTTGCCAACGGCGCTCCCAGCGACCATGGCAGCGGAGCCGGTGGACGGAGACATGCGACGAACGGTGCTGGTGGCCTGGTCGAGGACGTAGAGGTTGCCTGAGGGGTCGAGAGCGACGGCGGCCGGATGATTGAGGCTGGATGCGAGCGCGTTCTTGATGATTCCCGTGGACGCGGCCACTTCGCGAAGGGTATTGCTCGCGCTGTCTGCGATGAAAAGATTGCCGGAGGGGTCGATGGCGACGGAGACAGGCATGCCGAGCTGGGCTTTGACGGCGGGGCCGCCATTGCCGGAGTTTCCGGGAGTTCCGGTGCCAGCGACGGCCGCCATGCCTCCATAGCCATAGCCGTAGCCGCAGCCATAGCAGGCGCCGACATAGCCGTAGCCTGGGCTGCCGCCGCATCCTGATCCCAGGAGGGCGAAGACGGAGGCTAAGAGGAAAACGACAGGAGAGATGCGTGCTCTGGAGATGGTTCGCGCAGATGCAGCGGACGACAGCCGAGTCGAGGAGGATGCGACGGTAGGATTCGACATATGCAGCCCCTTCCAGAGACCGTGTTTCCAGCGTCCCGGGAGGGGGGTGATGTCCTCTTACGCTCTGTTTCGCACTATCGCGCGTTCAGAGCAAGGCGTGCCTGGGGAACTGCGGTCCTGCGCGGCGTTTGAGCGCCGCTGATTGCTTCGACGCGGTCGAAGCGAGAATGTGAGCCGGGATATACTCGAACTCGTATGAGTGCTTCGAAAACCTTCTATATCGAAACCTTCGGCTGCCAGATGAATGCGCACGACTCTGAAAAGGTTGTGGGCACGCTGGAGCGGCAGGGCTATGCCCAGGTGGTGGACGAGGCCGATGCCGGCCTGATCCTGTACAACACCTGCTCGATCCGCGACAAGGCGGAGCAGAAGGTGTTTCATCGCCTGAACGAGTACAAGAAGCTGCAAGGCGAGGGGAAGAAGTTCGGCGTTCTGGGGTGCGTGGCGCAGCAGGAGGGCGAGGCCATCTTCGACCGCGCTCCCTATGTGTCGCTGGTGGCCGGATCGGCGAGCTACCGCAAGCTGCCGGAGATGCTGGCGCGGCTGGAGGCGGGAGAGACGCGCATCACCGGCCTGGACGACCGCCAGACCGACGAGACCTTCGAGACGGAGTTCACCGCGCGCACCAACCCGCATCGCGGCTACATCACGATTATTGAAGGATGCGACAAATTCTGCGCCTACTGCGTGGTGCCGTATACGCGGGGCAAGGAGCGCAGCCGTACCTCCGACTCGGTGATCGAAGAGGCGCGGCGCATGGCCGACTCCGGCTTCACGGAGGTGCAGTTCCTGGGGCAGAACGTGAATTCCTACCGCGATCCTTCTGGAAAGAAGAGCTTTGCGGAGCTGCTGGTGGCGGTGGGAGAGCTGCCAGGGATGCGCCGGGTGCGGTTTACGACTTCCCACCCAAGGGACTTTACCCGGGACATTGTGGAGGCGATCGACGCCACGCCGACGCTTTGCGACCATGTGCATCTGCCGGTGCAGAGCGGTTCGTCGCAGGTGCTGAGCCTGATGGCGAGGGAGTACACGCGGGAGCAGTATCTGGAGCGCATCAGTTGGATCAAGGCGGCGCGGCGCGAGATCAGCATGACGACGGACATCATCGTTGGCTTCCCGGGCGAGACGGACGCGGACTTCGAGCAGACGGTGACGCTGCTGGGAGAGGTGGGATACGATGCTGTGTTTGCCTTTCAGTATTCGCCGCGGCCGAACACGCCCTCGCTGGTGATGCCGGACAGCACGCCGCCGCAGATGAAGAGCGAGCGGCTGCAGATTTTGATGGATAGGCAGAGGGAGATTCAAAGAGTGAGTTATGGCCGCCACTTAGGGGAGGTCATGGAAGTGATGGTTGAGGGTTACAACCCGCAGCGCGGACAGGTGACGGGCCGCAGCAGCCAGAATAAGACGGTGAACTTCACGACAGGGTCGCTGATTCAGCCCGCGAAGGGGAACTATCTGCCGGTGCGGATTACGCAGACGTTTCCGAACAGCCTGGTGGGAGAAGCGGTGAACGGCGGAGCCAATGCTGCCGCATCTGCCATACCCTGCATCCAAAACGAAGTTGAGGCGGCTTTTATCGGTTAGGATTGGCGCGGCACCCCCCGGATGGAGCGCTCATCCGCATCGTGCGGCAATGTCAGAATCATGCGGCAATGTCAGGATCGTGCGGCAATGCGACTCGGTCGCAGG
>JAJZHR010000132.1 GCA_021810815.1 Acidobacteriota bacterium
GCATATTCACACGTATGGCTCGGTGCATACGGAGAGCATCCTCACGGAAGATGCTGCCGCGGCAGAGCGGTTTCTGCGCGAGGTGGATGCGGCGAGCGTGATGCTGAATGCGTCCACGCGATTTGCGGATGGCTTTCGCTACGGCTTTGGCGCTGAGGTTGGAATTTCGACGAGCAAGTTCCATGCGCGCGGGCCTGTGGGACTGGACGGGCTGACGACGTACAAGTATGTGGTGCGCGGCGCGGGGCACATCGCCGGCGACTATCGCGGGGCTGCGGGGCGCGCGTTTACGCATCGGCGTGCGGGCGAGGCGAAGTGATCCAGCGGATCGCCATCGTCGGGACGGGGCTGATCGGCGCGTCGGTCGGGCTGGCGCTGAAGGCCGGCGGGTTCACGGGCCACATCGCTGGCTGGGATGCGAGCGCGACGGAGCTGGCCGAGGCGCTGCGCGCGGGTGCCATCGACGAGGCGTTGCCGAGCCGTGATGCGGTGCTGAACGCGAAGGCGGATGTGTACGTGCTGGCGACGCCGGTGCTGCCGATCCTGGACTGGATGCAGGCACTGGCTCCTGTGCTGGGCGAGGCGCAGCTGGTGACGGACGTCGGCAGCACGAAGCTGGCGATCTGCGAGCAGGCGGCCAGGCTGTACAACCTGCCTGGAGCCGCGACGTTTCTGCCGGGACATCCGATGGCGGGCAAGGAGTCCGGCGGCGCGGCGCTGGCAGAGGCGACGCTCTTCAATGGTGCAACGTGGCTGTTTACGCCGGTGAGTGATGAGCCTCATCCGTATGAGGCGGAGTGGCGTGCGCGGGTGGCGGGGTTCGGTGCGGTGGTGCGCGACCTTGATCCGGAGCCGCATGACGAGGTCTGCGCGTGGGTCAGCCATCTGCCGCAGATGCTGTCGACTGCGCTGGCGGCGCTGTTGCAGGACACCTTCTCCAGTGACGCCGACGCGATGGCCGCCGTGCAGGCGATTGGCGGCCGCGGGCTGCGCGAGACGACGCGGCTGGGCAGCAGCCCGTACAGCATGTGGCGCGATGTCGCGATGACCAACACCAAGCCGATTGCAGAGACGCTGCTCGCGCTGGAGCAGCGGCTGGCGCACATTCGCGAGAACCTCCGAACGCCGGAGCTGCGCGAAGAGTTTGCGACGGCAAACCAGTTTCGGGCGAAGCGGTAAAGGCCTGCCTCTGCCTGGCGGGAGGGTGACGCGGGGCGCGTGCATGGCACACAGGGGCAAGGAAAACGGGGCAGGAAAACGGGGCAGGAAAAAGGGGAAGGAAAAAGGGGAAGGAAAAAGGGGAAGGAAAAAGGGGAAGGATGACTGGATCATCCTCCCCCGCGTTTTCATCTGTGGTTTGTCACCATCAGAGGGTCAGCACTTCTTTTTCCTTGGCTTTGAAGAGGTCTTCGATGCGCTTGATCTCGGCGTCGGTGAGCTGCTGGATCTCTTCGTTGGCGCGTTTTTCGTCGTCGGCGGAGATGAGCTTGTCTTTGGCGGCTTTCTTGACCTGCTCGTTGCCATCGCGGCGAATGTTGCGGATGGATGTCTTGTGGTCTTCGACCGTGCCGGCGAGTTGTTTGACGGCCTCTTTGCGGCGGTCCTCGGTCATGGGCGGGATGGGGATGCGGATGATCTTGCCATCGTGCATGGGGTTGAAGCCGTGGCTGCTGGTGCGGATGGCTTTTTCGATGGCGGTGACGATGCTGGGGTCAAAGGGCTCGACGACGATGAGGTTGGCCTCGGGGGTTTTGATCTGGGCCAGCTCGTTGAGGGAGGTCTCTGTACCGTAGTAGTCAACCCGGATGCCGTCGAGCATGTGGACGGAGGCGCGGCCGGTGCGGACGCTGACCAGGCTGGCGCGGAAGCCGTCGACGGTGTTGTTCATGCGCGTTTTGAGGCCCTCGTAGACGCCTGAGAGTCCCTCCATTGTTGCCATCGCGGATGCCATTGTGTTTCCTTTCACTGATTAAGACTGGCGTAACGGCCAAACGTGACCGATAAATGTACTGCATGATTCTATCGTGCGCAGGAAGGCTGCGGAGCGGGGAATGATGAGCCGTGCTGTCCTGAGCGCGGCGCAAAAGGCGTTTGGCGCAGTCGGCAGACGTTACGTTCGGCATGTGCGTGTACCAGAATAGTACGAAGTATCGCGTTGACTTTACCCGAGACGGAACCCTATGCTTAGGGTATTCGGCTAGGGGAGTGTTCCGTACGACCGGAGTCTGAAGACAGTCAGTCAGACTCGGCGGGCCCTCTGAGAGCACCATGACCTCCTCCAGTGGCGGGCACTAGCCCGGCACGGAAATGGAACTACCATGAAGAAACACTTTTTGTTGATGGCTTTTACTCTTGCTCTGTTTGTGACGATCCCTGCGCGTGCACAGGGCGGATGCGTGGACTCGCCTGAGAATCCTACGCTGATTCTGGCGGGCCTGGCCGGGGGCGCGTATGCGTTTTCGGCGCTGCGGACCCGGGTTCGTGCACGGCGCGGCCGCCGTCCGGCAGGGGAGTAAGTCTGCCAGGGTTATAAGGATTCTGATTTTGTAGTCGTGCGGGGTACTTGCAGGTGGTGGGGTTGGATGGAGCGGGTCTGGCCTGGTGTTGCGAAGCCGGGTAGCTCGTGCAGGGTGGCATGGAGGGTGAGTGGAACGCGTGTCGAGCCTCGCACCCCGAACCGAGAGAGCGAACGAGGCTGGAGTGACGACGCCGGGTGGCGCGGTGTCGCTGGTTTCAGCGCCGATCCATACAGAGAGCTGGACGGCGGGTAGCCTGCCCGTATGGCTGGTAGTCAGCCTGGCGAGCGTGTGTGCGTTGGCCGGGGTGCTGACGGTGTGGGACGGCGCGAAGGCGCTGCTGGGAATATGGCTGACGGATGATCTGAAGTCGATGGGGCTGGTGGTTCCGGTGGTGAGCTATCTGCTGGTGCTGCGGGCGTGGCGGTCGATCGGGTGGCGCGCGGAGGGCGACTGGTGGGGCTTTGCGCTGCTGGCGGCGACCGCGGTGCTGATGTTTGTGCGCTACCAGACGCTGCTGATTGTGACGGTGAACCACGACTGGCTGCTGCAGCTGCCGCCGCTGCCGTTGATTGCGGTGCTGTATGCGGCGGGGGTGGTGCTGCTGTTCGGCGGGCGGCGACTGCTGCGGGCGGCGTGGTTTCCGGTGCTGTTTATGTGGGCGGTCATTCCGGTGCCGCAGACGTTCAGCCGCCGGGTGGACCTGCCGCTGCAACATGCCTCGGCGCACATCGCCCGGGCGTTTGCCCACGCGCTGGGCCAGCCGCTGACCGAGGACAAGCTGCGGCTGATGTTCACGCCGGAGTTCGGTATGTTTATCGCGCCTGGGTGCAACGGGATTCGCGGAGCGATCACGCTGGGGATGGCGGCGGTGGTGGTGGGGTATCTGTACCGGTTCCGGCTGCGGGTGTATCTGGCGGTGGTGGCGGGCGCGGTGCTGCTGGGGTATGTGTTCAACTTTCTGCGGCTATGCCTGCTGGTGGTGTATTACAAGGTGGCGCTGCCGTATCCGTGGCTGCAGGACCACGCGCGGCAGGCGGACTATGTGATTGGCGGCGCCCTGTTTGTGGTGGCGCTGGCGGTGTTTTTTACGACGGCGAACCGTTTGCGCCGCGAGCCGCTGCCGGCGGAGCTGCCTGTGGAGACGCGGCCGGCAGCGCGCTATCTCGCGAAGGTGGTCGCGCTGCTGCTGCTGGCGGCGGTGTTTGGCGCGGAGGACCTGCATCAGCATGGGACGGCGCTGGCGGAGGCGCGCGCGGCACGGACGCTGCCTGCACTCCCGGCGCAGGTGGGGGAGTACAGGCTGGTTCGGACCTGGAACGACACGCTGGTGGACGGGATCGTGGTGTACACGTGGGGCGAGTACGCGGCCGGAGATGGGCAGGGGCCGCATGTGAACCTGGGCGTGTCTCCGCAGATCGGCGTGCACGATGCGGAGATCTGCCATATCTCGCGGGGAGAAGACCCGACGTGGCACGGCCAGATCGACGCGGCCTCGCTGGGCGGCGCGGTGGCGTTGACGGCGGCGACCTACAACAACGGGCAGCGGCAGCGTCTGGAGGCTTCGACGGTGTGCGATGGCGGGGCGTGCCGGCAGTACTCGGAGACGGGGCAGCACGTGACGTTGATCTATGCGCGGCCGCACCGGGAGCTGCCGCTGGCACCGGACCGGGTTCGGCCAGTGCCCGTGCTGCTCAGCGTGGAGACGCCGGATGTGCTGGAGTCGACCGACGCAGCCGAGGGGCAGATGGCGGCGGCGCTGAAGCAGTTTCTGGCAGAAATTGATCTGGTGACGCTCACCAAGCCGTACAGCCAGCGTTAAACGTCCAACGCCTATCTTTCTGTCGATGAGCCGAGGCGGCGTGCGGTTGTGCCCGTGCCGCAGCGGCTCGGGCGAGGTGCTGACCGGCTGAAGGGCAGCATTTGCTGCTGGCGAACGGCCGCTGCAGGGATGAAAGTGGCTGCCGGGAGGGACGAAGGGCGAGAAAGCGATGGGAACGGAGTGCGGGAGTCGCTCAGGGTGCAGCGTGTCGCCTATAATCAAGACTCCCCCTTCGTCCGACGCAGGGCACGAGTTCAGAGCGGCATTGTTTAACCAGCTAAGGCAGTATCAGCAGAATCAAAGAGCAACAGAATCAAAGAGCAGTGAGGGTGTGGTTATCTTTTCCGGAATGCGAGTGAGCGCAAGCTCTTTGAATAGCAAGATTCAGCCCTGCAAGACACAGTTTGTGCCTGCGCGCTCCAGCGACTCGATCCTGCGGCGCGGTGTGGCGTTGGCTGCGGCACTGTTGTTTGTGGCTACCCCGACATTTTCTTCAGCGAGCGCGCAGCTGCAGGCGCCGCAGCGGTTCTCGGCCGATGCCGCCCCGCAGCCGCTGTGCCAGGCGCAGGTGATCGGCAACCGGCGCATTCCGAAGGAGTCGATTCTGGCTCGCCTCTTCTCCCGCCCCGGCGACCCCTATGACCCGGCCGTGGTGGAGCGCGACTTCAACTCGCTGTGGAACACGAACTACTTCGACGAGCTGCGGATTGAGCGCATCAATACACCGGCCTGCGTGCAGCTGGAGATCTACGTCCGCGAGAAGCCGACCATCCGCGAGATCAACTACAAGGGTTTGAACGCGGTCTCGGTGTCGGATGTGCTGGACCGGTTCAAGAAGGAGAAGGTGCCGCTCACGGTGGAGAGCCAGTACGACGCGACCCACGTCAAGCGCGCCGAAGTCGTGCTGCAGGAGATGCTGGGCGAGCACGGCCACCAGTTTGCGACGATCAAGGTGGAGGTCAAGACGATTCCTCCGGCGGCGGTGGCGCTGACCTTCAACGTGAAGGAAGGTCCGACCGTCAAGGTGGGCAAGATCGCGTTTGAGGGCAACAATGCGCTGAACCATCGTCAGCTGGTGGAGGCGATGAAGAACCTGCGCCCCATCGGGATTCCGCACTCGATCTTCCTGGAGGACATCTTCCCGCGCACGTTCGACGCCAGCAAGCTGGACGAAGACGCCGAGCGGGTGCGCCAGGCCTACCGCGACAAGGGCTACTTCAAGGCCATCACGGGCGAGCCGCAGACCAACGTGCGCGACGCGGGCGGCATCAACCCGTTCACGCTGCACCCCTCGACCGGCAAGCGGGTGGACATCCTGATCCCTGTCGAAGAGGGTGGACGTTACCGGCTGGGCGGCATCACGTTTACTGGCAACAAAGCGTACTCCAATGCAAAGGCGCTGCGCGCGCAGTTCGCGCTGAAGGATGGCGACTGGTTCAACGCGACGCTGTTCGGCAAGGGCCTGGAGGCGCTGCGCAAGGCCTACGGCGAGGGCGGCTACATCAACATGGTGGGCACGCCAACACCGCGCATCGACGAGGCGAAGAAGCTGGTGTTCCTGAACGTCGATATCGACGAAGGCAAGCCGTTCTACATCTCGCGCATCGAGTTCACAGGCAACACCATCACGCGCGACAAGGTCATCCGCCGCGAGATCCTGGTGGAAGAGGGCCAGGTCTACAACAGCCGGCTGGTTGACCTGTCGCTGCTGCGGCTGAACCAGCTGAACTACTTTGACACGCTGAAGACCGAGACGGACGTGGAGACGCGGCAGAACGCGGACAACAATACGGTTGATCTGCTGATCAAGCTGCACGAGAAGGGCAAGAACTCGATCGGCCTGAACGGCGGCATCAGCGGCCTGTCGGGCTCGTTCCTCGGGACCAACTACGAGACGAACAACTTCCTGGGCCTGGGCGAGACGCTGAGCGTGAATGCGAACATCGGCGATCTGTCGCGCAACCTGAGCCTCGGGTTCACGGAGCCGTACCTGCGCAACAAGCCGATCTCGCTGGGCGTGCAGGTGTCGACCAGCAAGTTCGACTACAACCCGGCCAAGAGCTATGCGATTGCGAACGGGCAGAGCGCAAACCTGACCAACGCGCAGAACTCGCTGCTGAACAACTACAACCAGTCGACGACGGGGCTGACGATCTCGTCGAGCACGGCGCTGCGGAAGCTGTTCCGGCGTTCGGGCGTGGCGCGTGTGGGTATCTCGTACTCGCTGTCGCGGTCGGGGATTACGACGTTCAACCAGAACACGCTGAACGTCTTCCAGACGCTGGCGTTCCGCTCGGGCATCGCCGGGCAGGACCAGCTCAACGGCATCATCACCAGCATGATTACGCCGACGTTCAGCTTCTCGACGCTGGATCGCGCAGTCGGCCCGCACAGCGG
>JAJZHR010000133.1 GCA_021810815.1 Acidobacteriota bacterium
AAGGAATCCGGAATCGAAGATAATACGCTCATCATGTTTCTGTCGGATAACGGAGGAAATCTTGAAGAACTTACTCCATCTTGGCGAGGATATCTGTTTGTCCCTCATGAGACTTTAGATGGCAAAATAGTCCGTCTCGGCAATAATCCTTCAGTAATGCCCGGCGCAGCTGATACCTACCAGAGTTATGGCCTTCCCTGGGCAAATGTGAGCAACACCCCATTTAGACTCTATAAGCACTTTGCGAATGAAGGAGGCATTTCAACGCCGCTTATTGCCTGTTGGCCAGGAGTCACGCAGAAAAACGCAATAACCAATCAGACAGGACATGTTATGGATATTATGGCAACATGTCTCGATCTTGCGAAGATGCCATACCCCACAACCTACGGGGGACGAGAAATCATCCCGTTGGAAGGTAAGAGTCTGCTTCCCATTCTCCAGGGAAAACAGCGTGAGCCTCACGAAGCAATCTATTGGGAGCATGAAGGGAATCGTGCGGTTCGACACGGAAAATGGAAGTTGGTATCTAGTTTCCCAAACTACTGGGAGCTCCATGATATGGAAGCAGATCGAACAGAGTTGAATAATCTAGTCGGGGAATACCCAGAGATAGTTCAAGAGATGGACTCCATGTACAGGTCCTGGGCTCGTCGCGTAGGTGTTGCCCGATGGCCGATTTCGGGCAAGCAGGAAGACGAAGATTACCTGCGACATGACTGAGGATGAGATATGAACCGCGTCCTCAGTGTGTGCCGCACAGCGTGCATCCACATGCGCGGGTCCGATACCGAGAGGCGCATCCTGCTGTCCTCCGGGTATTGGCGTGGCTGCTCAACCATCTCATCCAGGCCAACCAGCCCAGCAAGACAAGCAGAGCGAGAAGCTGCGGATCGCCACGACGGATCTCGCGCTGACTCCCGCTACCGAGGGCCGCTGGGTGTCCGAAGGGAAGGCTCACGGCCTTCGCACTGCAGCCAGGGTGGCAAAGTGCGATACGATCCCCCTATGGTGAATGCGTCCTATTTGACAGATGCCTCTGGATTCACCGGATGGGCGGAGCGGCTGATCCTTCCGGAGACGGAGGCGCAAGTGGTGGCAGCTTTGGGCGAGGCGGTGCGGACAGGAACTCCTGTCACCATCGCCGGGGCCGGTTCCGGTCTGACGGGTTCGCGGGTGCCGCAGGGTGGCTGGGTGATTTCGCTGGAGAGGTTTCGACGGCTGGAGATTGAACCCGGTTTTGCGCGGGTGGGCCCGGCAATCACGCTCCTGGAGTTGCGCAACGAGGCGGCGCAGACGGGCCAGTTCTATGCTCCCGATCCGACCGAAATCTCGGCCTCCATCGGCGGCACCATTGCGACCAATGCGAGCGGTTCGCGCAGCTTCCGGTTCGGCAGCACGCGTCGGCATCTGCGCGCGCTGCGTGTGGCGCTGCTTGATGGAAGCGTGCGCTGGTATCGCCGGGGCGAGAAGATCGACTTCGACGTTCCCTCAATTCCTGTGCCCGCGACGACGAAGAACACGGCGGGATACTGTCTGGCGCCGGGCATGGACTGGATCGACCTGTTCTGCGGGTCGGAGGGAACGCTGGGCGTGACGCTGGAGGCAGAGGTCGCTCTGCTGCCGATCCCCTCGGAGCTGCTGGCGGGCGTCATCTTTTTCGCCAGCGATGAGGATGCTCTGGATGCTGTGGGACGCTGGCGCAGCGTGGCTGGTCTACGCATGCTGGAGTATGCCGATCGCGGCTCGCTCCAGATGCTGCGCGGCCGCTATCCGCAGATTCCACATGCGGCGCAGGCAGCCCTGTTGATTGAGGCCGAGGGCGACGACGCGGAGGCGTGGCAGGCGCGCCTGGAAGAGAATCACGCGCTCATCGACGATTCCTGGTTTGCTCTGGAGGCGAAGGGAAGGGAACGGTTTCGCGCGTTTCGGCACGCGATTCCTGAGCTTGTGGTGGAAACGATGCGGCGGCGCGGCTTTCTGAATATGGGAACCGACTATGCCGTCCCGCTCAGCCGCGACCGCGAGATGCTGGCCTACTACAGGCAGCGGCTGCAGTCGGAGTTGCCGGACCGCTACGTCATCTTCGGCCACCTCGGCGATGCGCACCTGCATGTGAACATGTTGCCCGCAACCACGGCGGAGGCGGAGACGGCGACCCGGCTGCTGAAGGAATTCGCAGCCCATGCTGCGTCGCTGGGTGGAACCGTTTCGGCAGAGCATGGCCTGGGCAAGCGCAAGGCCTCGCTGCTGCCGCTGCTTTTTGCCGAGCAGCATCTTGAGGCGATGCGCCAGGTGAAGCTGCGTTTCGATCCGCAGTGGCTGCTGGGGCGGGGGACTCTGTTCGACGTCGGCGCGCCGGGGACTCTGTAGGGGACCCCGATCAGAATAGGGATGCAGATCGCAGACTTCTGAAGAGGCTCATCGTCCGAGACGGACCAGGCTTCGCCATGAGCGGCACCGCGTCACAAGCTCCGGACAGCTGCCTCGATTTGTTGTGCCAGCGCTTCATAGGATTCTCCCTGAAGAACAATCGGCGCTCCGATCCTGACTTCAACCCGGCCTCGTCGCGGCCACGCAGAGCCGCGATGCAGCACCTGGTCGAGTCCAACAAGATGGATCGGCACCACTGGCAGCCGCATGCGTGAAGCAATCATTGCGGCTCCCGAATGAAAGACCCCAATATCCCCCGTCAAGGTGCGCTCTCCTTCGGGAAAGATCAGGATGGACCAGCCCTGATCCACAAGCTCCCCCATGTAGCGTAGCGATTGACGCGTTCCAGTCTCCACCTGCGAGAGAGGGAATGCGTTGAACAGCACGGTCAGCAGCCGATAGACGCTGCTCTTCCAGCACCTCTGGCGCAGTGTATAGCGGTCCGGGTGGAAGTGTGCGTCGAAGAATTCCATCCACATCGCCGGTGCGATCCTGTAGCGCCAATTGCCGGGGAGGCTCGCCAGGATCGCAGGAGCATCGAAGTAGCTCTGATGGTTCGCGGCGAATAGAACCGGGCCTTTCACCGCGCGAAGATTCTGGCCTCCTGCAACTGTTATGCGGGCAAACAGCCTGGTCAGCGGCAGGAAGATTGTCGGTAGCAGAATGCGGCGGATGAGACGCGCGATCCAGCTTCGATTGTATGCAGGCTGAGGGATCGGCTCTGCCAGCTCAACTGGCTGGGCCAGCTCAGACACCTTGCGGATAGAAGAGAAAGCTCTGTCATCAATATCAATCGCCAGCTTCTCTTCCAGATCCAGCATCAGTTCCACGCGATCCAGCGAACTGAGGCCCAGCTCTTCAAGGCTCGTATCCGGCGTCACCGTTCTTCCTGGCGCATATTTGGCCACCAGATCGACCAGTGGATTGGACGTGGCTGCCGGCTTCTCCCTTGCGCCTGTCCGCAACGCAGCAACGAGAGCGGCGCGGCGCAGCTTTTGAGTGGTTGCGGTCCGTGGCAGAGGCCCCTGGCTCCATAGCGAAAAGGAGCGAATGCGCTGATGCGTTTCCAGCCGCTGGTTCGCCTCCCGCAGTATGTCTTCGCCCTTGAATCCAGGCTTCAGCACCAGCACAGCATGAACCCCATCCTGGTCCAGCACTGCCGATTCCTGTACCCCGTCAACCGTGTTGAGCACGCCCTCAACATCCTCAGGAAAGACGTTCAGGCCATCGGGAGTGACGATCACATCCTTCTTGCGGCCGCGGATAATCAGGTCTCCCTTCGGCGTCAGTTCTCCAATGTCGCCGGTGCGGAGCCAGCCATCCTGAAATGCGGCTGCGGTTTCCGACGCAAGTTGAAAATACCCCGGCGTCACATTGTCTCCACGCACCAGAACTTCGCCATCGTCGGCAAGCTTGATCCGCACTCCGGCCATCAGTCTGCCTGCGGTGCCTTTCTCAGCATGAAATGGATGATTGAAGCTGATGATCGGCGCAGTCTCTGTCAGCCCATAGCCCTGAGCCACGACGAAGCCCAGGCGCGACCAGAACTGCTCGATCTCCGGCGGCAGTGGTGCTCCGCCCACCACAAAGCAGCAAAACCTCCACCCAAAGAGCCGATGAACTTTGCGGAAGCGCCACCAGCGCCGAATCCAATGCCCCTGGGCATTGCTCGCGTCTTTCGTTTCAGGAAAGCGATGCAATACGAAATCGCGCATCACCTCCAGCATTTTGGGCACGGATATCAGCGCGCATATTTTCTTCGCGCGGATATGTCGCGCGATCTCTTCGGGATTGTTGCTGCTCAGAAACACGACAGACCCTGGAACCAGCGGGATCACGAACACCGCCAGCACCTGGCCAAAAAGGTGGCTCATGGGCAGCAGATCGAGCACGCGAAGCGGAGCCAGCAGGTGGAAGTATTTGCGGTAGGGAGCAAGTTGATCTTCGAGCGGAGCAAGACAGGCCGCCAGATTGCGGTGCGTCATGAGGACGCCCTTGGGCTCGGCGGTGGTCCCAGAGGTGAAAATAATCTCAGCGACATCGCCCTCTCCAAGAGCGATCAGCTCAAGAGTGGATGCTGCGAGATCGGCCTCGACGTCGCGAAGTGACCACACCGGAACCTCGCCCGCCTGCTCGGAGCCAGCAAGCTCTCCAGCCTCGAAACGAGGAAGCTCTCCGAGCAGAATCGCGCGCGGCTTCACCTGCTGCTCGATCCGATGGAACAAGCTGGCAGAGGCCTGCGGCTCGACCGGCACAAGAACAACTCCCTCAAGCAGGCAGCCCCACAAAGCGGCAATCCAGCCCGGTCGGCTCTCTGACCAGATAAGAACGCTGTCGCCCTTGCGCAGCCCATGGTCGCGGAGCCTGGCTGCGAACGCACCAGCCATTCGAGCCATATCCCCGTAACTGTGCTTCCATTCGCGCCATCCATCGTCATAGACGACAAACTCGCGGTCATACCTGGCAATTCGCTGGAAGAAAGCAGGCAGGGCGCTTGCGGATGCCGCGCTCGATGGATCAGGCGGTGGAGGATCCTTCGATGTGGCAACGGGGAAGGCCATTGAAATCCCCCAATAATGATAGTGTTGCGCTCTCTTCAGGATCGCGCTGTGATCCACATCACGACAAAATAGCCGGATAACTTTTGAGGCAGGCGGTGAGCCGCATCACATCCTAAGGTGCGGATCGAACGCTAACCTGTTGTGGAGAGACGGGTACTTCTGCCAGGTCGGCAATTACCCCTGCGGGTCCATAGGAATGACTGACGCGCCCAGGAACACTGTGCTTTCGGTGCAGCATCTTGCGGTTGCCTTCGGCGGCCGCACGATCATTCGCGATCTCAGCTTTGAAGTCCATCAGGGGGATACTCTCGCTGTCATCGGACCGAATGGATGCGGCAAAACCGTGCTTCTGAAGGCGCTTCTGGGCCTCATTCCATACGAGGGGAGCATTGCGTGGTCGCCCGGAATGCGCCTCGGGTACGTGCCTCAGAAGATTGCTGCCGACCGTCAGATGCCGCTGCTGGTTCGCGACCTGCTCCACGCAAAGGCGCGGTTTCTAAAGCTTCCTCCCGACGAAGTCGATCTCGTCGCAAAGGAGGTTGGCTTGACGGCAGAGCTTCTGGAAGCTGGAATCGGCGTGATCTCCGGCGGCCAATTCCAGAAAGCCCTGATCGCGTACGCTCTGCTTGGAAAGCCGAATGTGATGCTGTTCGATGAGCCCACGGCAAGCCTCGATGAACTGGAAGAGGAGCACGTCTATGAATTGCTCGAAGACCTGCAGACCAGACGCCAATTGACCATCCTTCTTGTGTCCCACGATCTGAGCCTTGTATACCGCCGCGCCAATGTGGTTCTGTGCCTCTCAAAAGAAAAGCCATGCATCGGGCCGCCAGAAGAGATACTCACGCCTGAAGTATTGGAGGCCGCGTACTCCAAACCGCTCAAATACCACTTTCATTTGGATCAGCATGCAGAAGACAGCGCTTCAGCGAAGGAGGAATGACAATTGGCGCACGCTGAACTGGCATCCTCTCTGATCCTGACGCTCTCATTCGCTGTGGCCGCCGGCCTGGTGGGAAGCTTCGCTCTGATGAAGCGCATGTTGCTTGCCGGGGACGTGATCTCCCACCTCGCACTGCCCGGCTTGGGGTTGGCGTTCCTGATGGGATGGAATCCGCTCGTCGGGGGCGCGTGCTCCCTCTTCGCAGGAACCTTGCTCATCGCCCAGTTGCAAAAAAGAACAGGGCTCACAACGGATGCCATGATCGGCGTGACCTTTGCCGGATCCTTGGCTATCGGAAGCGCATTGACGCCGGAGTCGGACCTTGTGGACGCTCTCTTTGGGAAGTTTCAGCAGCTCTCGACCGGCATGTTTTTCGCAGGCATGGCCGCCGTCCTGCTCATCATCGCATTTGTATTTCTCTATCGTGAGCAGTTGGTGCTGAGTGTGTTTTCGCCGGAGCTGGCAGCGGCAACAGGCGTCAAGTTGAATTCGCTGAATCTGCTCTTCCTGCTTATGTTCAGCCTCACAGTTCTTGTCGGCTTGCGATTCATGGGAGCGCTGCTCGCAGGTGCCTTGATCATGGTGCCTGCAGCCATCGGGCGCCGCCTGTCCAGCGACCTCACTGGCTTCCTGTGGGCGTCCTGTCTCGCCAGTGTGCTTTCCGTGGCCATCGGGTTCGGGCTGAGCAACTGCATATTTCCCCGCTTGAACCTGGGTCCAGCAGCAACGATCGCCGCAACGGCACTGTTTGGCCTCAGTCTCCTGCGCAGGCAACGATGAAATATTTCAAG
>JAJZHR010000134.1 GCA_021810815.1 Acidobacteriota bacterium
TGGGGAGCGTGCGGATTTTGGCGAGGAGATCCATGGGCGTTGAAGGCGAACGGAGGCGAGGCTCCGCGACCGAAGCGGCGCAGCTACCAGTTTATCGCCCGGATACGCGGGAGGCCGGATGCGGAAGATGTTGCGGAGGAGGCTGGTCGCGCTACGGCTTGGGTTTTACGTCGCTCGAATCCCTGGACTTGAGGTAGACCAGCCAGGTGATGGCTGCGCCGAGGAGCACCCAGGCGAACTGGTACCAGTAGAAGAACGGAAATCCCAGCAGCGCCGGTTCCGCGCGGTTGTAGAACTGGGGAAAGCACATTCCGGCGTAGGGCAGGAGGAGCAGCCAGGCCCATGGAGTGCTGCGGGATTTGCGTGCTGCTGCCATTGTTGCAAGCCAGCATAGCAAATCGCGCGGCACGTTTGTGGTGAGGGCGGAAAAAATTCCCAGTGCGCCTGGGAGGGGCGGGAAAACCAATAGGGAAGCTCTGATGCGAGTGTGTTTGCGGCGCATTCCGACCCATGCCGCGAAGACAACGAGGCGGCATGGAGGGGGCATCCGGACGGTCTTGCACGGTCGGGACTGACGTCCTGCCCCCCCCTCGCAGCGCGGCATGGACGTGTAGAGATCGCGTTGGTCAAAAAGAGCTTTGAGCTTCCTGCAAGGGGAGTTGCGGGATGCCTGCCGTGCCGCAGAGGTCGAGGAGCAGAAGGAGGATGCGGCGCAGGGCGAGTTCTCTTCCGGTGGGGTCGTACCATTCGCCGCTGGTGTGGATGCCTCCGCCGGCTCCGCCTGCACCGATGCTGATGGCCTCGCGCCCGAGCGACAGAGGGATGTTGGCGTCGGTGGAGCCGATGCGCATTTCGGTGCGCAGGCCCAGGTGGCGGTCCACGGCGCGGATGGACTCGATCACGCGGGCGTCTGCAGGCAGCGACGCAGCAGGCCGGTCGCCGATGACTTCGATGGTGAAGCTGAGAGCGTTCGGCGGTGGCTGCGCAGAGCGGTGAACGGCGCGCGGCAAGGCTGCGTTGGCGGTCTGGACGGCGTCCTCGACGGCGCGATAGAGCAGCACCTCCAGACGCAGCAACTGCTCCGGGTCGGTGGAGCGCGCATCGATCTGGGCTGCGGCGGTTTCTGGAATCGAGTTGACGCCGGTACCGCCCTGGATGGTGCCAATGTTGAGGGTGGTGCGCGGATGCGAGGGGAGTTCAGCATCGGCAAGCGTGGCCATCGCGCGGCACAGCGTCAGCACCGGGTTTGGATTCGCGGCGTCTGCCCAGGAGTGGCCGCCGGGGCCGTTCAGGGCGACGCGAAAGCGGCGGCTGCCAAGGGCCTGGGCCACCACGGATTCGGTTCCCGCTCCGTCGAGAGCGACCGTGGCGGCGATGCGGTCGCGATAGGGAGAGCGCTGGAAGAGGTGGCGCATTCCGCGCAGATCGCCCTCGCCCTCTTCGCCCACGTTCGCAGCGAACAGGATGGTGGATTGCGGCGCGACTCCGCAGTTCAGAAGCACGCAGGCCATGGCCAGCAGGGCCGTGACTCCGGCGGCGTTGTCGCATGCTCCGGGAGCGAGGATGCGGGCACCGTCCTGCGTCGGCTCGCAGCGGGTTCCTGCTGGAAAGACGGTGTCGATGTGCGCGGAGAGGAGGACGCAGGGGCCATCGGGGCGGCCTGCGCCATCGTTCGGCGCATGGGCGGGGATTTCTCCAAGGACGTTTCCTTCCACGTCGATGTGGGGGTTGGAGAGGCCGATGCGGCGGAACTCCTGCAGAAGCCAGGCGGCGCGCTCCTGCTCCGCAAAGGGAGGCGCGGGGATGCGGATGATCGCGAGCTGCCATTCGCGGAAGCGCTTCTCGTTGAGATGAAGCCACTGGAATGCGCCATGCACCGGAGGGAGCGATGCCAGTTGGGTGATCCGTTGCTGCGCAGAGGGATGCGTCGCGGGAGTGGGTCGTCTGGCTGGCATCGAGGGCTGCTCTTACGATAGTCCTCGGACGGCTGCGCCGCGAATCCTGGCTGCCACGAAGAGCGCGCTCAGGGAAGCGGGCCTCTCAATACTCCACGTGCTTGAGGAAGAGGCCGCGGGCTGGCGCTGTGGGGCCTGCGAAGGAGCGGTCCTGCGCGCTCAGGATGGCCGCAATCTCCTCCGGGTTCAGGCGGCCTCGGCCTGCTTCAATGAAGGTTCCCACCATGTTCCTGACCATGTGGTGCAGGAATCCGCTGCCGCGGACGGAGTACACCAGCAGTTCGCCCCGGCGCTCCCACTGCGACTCGAAGACGGTGCGCAGGTTGGAGTCTGAAGGCTCGGAGGCGGAATGGGCGGAGGCGGAAGCGTTCTCACCGCTCTCCGCTGCGGGAGAGGCATTGGCAGCGTCGCGCTTTGCCAAGCGGGTGTGCTTGTCGGGGTCGCTGGCGGCGAAGGAGGTGAAGTCGTGCTCGCCGACGACGATCCGGGCGGCGGCCTGCAATCGCTCGATCCGCAGCGGCCAGGGGCAGGCGTAGACGTAGCGGGAGAGCATGGGAGAGCAGGGAGGATGCTCGTGGATGCGGTACTCGTAGGTTTTCCCGCGGGCGCTGTGGCGGGCATGGAAATCGGCTTCCGCGTGCTCGGAGGACAGGACGCGAATGCTGAGAGGTAGCGCACGGTTCAGAGCGTGCAGCAGGTTCTCGGGAGGGATGGAGCCGGTGAGGGAGAAGGATGCGACCTGAGCCTCGGCGTGCACGCCGGCGTCGGTCCTTCCAGAGCCCTGGGGCAGGACGCTCTCCCCGGTGATCCTGTGGATCGCTTCGGCCAGAGCGCCCTGCACGGTGACGAGGCCGGGCTGCACCTGCCAGCCGTGGAAGTCGGTACCGTCGTAGGTGAGCACGAGCTTGAAGGTACGCATTGCCTGGCAGCCGTTCCTTTTTCTGGTCTGGTAATGGTTCGATTCCGGGTGATGCGCGGTCGCAGAAGTGCTTCAGGGCCAGAGTATACTTGTGCTTTCTGCAAGAAGCAGATCCCCGCTGCGCAGCATGAAAATCGGCCTGTTCGAGCCGGTCTCGGAACGAAGCTGCGCGCGCTTGCGTATGGAAGGTTGGAAGAGGGCTCCAGGCAAGCAAAGATAATGAGTCCTTGGCATGGGCGGCAGCGTCCATTCGTTCAACCTTGAAATGCGTTTCGCGCGCCGGTCTCTCCCACTGGCGCGCCGGACGCGGACAACGCGAAAGTTGGAGAGAGACACGTGAATTTTAGGGAATTGCAGACGACTGCGCTGATGTCCTTGGTGTTGCTTGGCACTCTACCGCAGGGTATCGCGCAGCAGGTTTCGACCTCTGGGCAGGGATCTTCAGCGACAGTGAATCAGACGACGGGCCAGGTGCCAGACGCAGGCGCGACCACGGCGCCGGGTGCGGTGCAATCGCCCACCGCGCCAGCGCCTCCGCAGACCGCGCAGCAGGCGGCCCAGGCAGCCTCTCCCAATACCCTGCCGACAGCGCCGGAAGTGGTGCTGACGCAGCCATTGTTTCTGCGCAGCACAAGCCGGGACTACGCGCACGAGCGCGGCTACTTTCCGAATCCATTTTCCCCCTACCTGCCGACCACGGTGACTCGTCCGCGCCTGGGCAACACGCCCCGCCTGGAAGACCTGCTGAAGGATGGGAAGATTTATCTGAGCCTGGACGACGCTGTGATGCTCGCCCTTGAGAACAACTTCGACATCGCGATCGCACGCTACAACCTGGACATTGCGGACACGGATCTGTTGCGCGCGAAGGCGGGCAGCGGCGTTCTGGGTGTGCAGACAGGCCTGGTGACAGGCACGCTGGGCGGCCAGAGCTCGACGATCACGGGCGGCGGCGGGCCGGGAGGAACGACGGCAGGCGCGGGCGGCGCAGGAGCTGGCGCGGGCGGCCTGGTGCTGAGCGAGAATGGAGCCGGGCCTCTGCCGGAGCAGCTTGACCCGGTGCTGACCGGGACGATCCAGCTTGAGCGGGCGACCAGTCCCCAGACGTTCACATTTTTCAGCGGCCCGGTCGTGACGCAGAACACCGACCAGTACAACTTCGGCTACAACCAGGGCTTTTTGACAGGCACGGCCCTGACGGTCGCGTTCAACAACCAGAGGATCACCAGCTCCAACCCGTCCAACCCGTTCAACCCGTTTCTGATATCGAACTTCCAGGCGAAGCTGACGCAGCATTTGCTGCAGGGGTTCGGCTGGGGCGTGAACGGTCGTTTCATCGTGCAGGCGAAGAATGACAGGCGCATCACGGACTCCGCGTTCCGCCAGCAACTGCTGTACACGATCAACCAGGTGGAGAACATCTACTGGGCGCTGGTGAGCGGCTATGAGGATGAGCAGGCGAAAGAGCGCGCCCTGGTGCAGACCAAGCAGCTCGCGGCGGACAATCGCAAGCAGTTGCAGATTGGAACGCTTGCGCCGCTGGACGTGGTGAACTCCGACAGCCAGGTCGCAGCGGATCAGCAGGCGCTGATCGTTTCGCAGACCAACCTGGAGTATCAGCAGCTGATCATGAAGCAGGCGATTGCGCGCAACCTGGAGGACCCTGCGCTCTCGACCGCTCCTGTTGTTCCCACGGACCGCGTCAGCCTGACCGAAGTGCCGGAGGAGAGCATGTCGGTGGAAGACCTGGTGAAGCAGGCGGAGGCCAACAATCCTCAGGTGGAGCAGGCTCTGCTGACGATCAAGAATGACGAGATCACCAGGAAGGCGCTGCGCAACGGACTTCTGCCGACGATCGATGCGTTCGCGTTCTACGGCTCATCGGCTCTCGGCGGCCAGCAGGTTGCGGGCTGCAGCGACCCCAACAACACGTTCCTCTATCAACACTGCCTTCCGACCGCAGGCGCAGGAACGGTATTCAGCCACCTGTTCAACTCCAGCGGCCCGGACAAGGGCGCAGGCTTCAACATCAACATCACGCTGCGCAACCGCGTGGCACAGGCGGCGCAGGCGCGGGCCGAGCTGGAATACCGGCAGGAGGAGATGCGTCTACAGCAGTTGTACACGCAGATTCGCATCCAGATCATCAATCAGCAGTACGCCCTGACCAATGATCGCGCGCAAGTGCAGGCGGCCATCGCTCTGCGGACGTTCGACGCGCAGAGCACGGAGGCGGAGCAGAAGAAGTTCAAGCTGGGCGCCTCGACCACCGCTCTGGTGCTGGCGCAGCAGCGGGCTCTGGCCATTGCGGAGAACGGCGTTATCTCGGCCACAGCAGCCTACGCCAAGGATCGCGCAGCGCTGTTCCAGATTCTTGCGAACACGCTGGACCGCTATGGCATCAGCCTGGTGGAGGCGACCAACGGGACCATGGCGCAGACGCCCACGATCCCGGGCCTGGAAGCTCCGAAGCCAGAGCCCAAGCCTGGGCCGGTGGGGTCGGCTCCGCCCACCGTCAATTGAAACTCCTGCAGCCGCAAAGAACAACGCCCCGGAGCATCTTGCCGGGGCGTTGCTTTTTGCGGCGTTGTTGTTTGGTTGTTTGCGCTGGCGGCAAGCGTGGCCGGAGCTACGAGAGAAGGAATTCCTTCGTCCGCAATTCCTTGATCGTGTCCCGCAGCTTCGCCGCCTTCTCGAACTCGAACTGCTTCGCAGCTTCGCGCATGTCGGACTCGACCTTGACGATGTAGTCGTCGAGCTCCTGCTGGGACTTGAATTCGGAGAGCAGGTCCGCCTCGTCGGTGAGGTCGGCGTACTCGGCTTTCAGGATTCCGGCGAGGCCCATCTCCAGGGGGCGGCTGATGGACATGGGCACAATGCCATGCTCCACGTTGTGCGCCTGCTGGATTTCTCGGCGGCGGTTGGTCTCGTCGATGGCGCGCCGCATGGAGTCGGTCATTTTGTCGGCGTAGAGAATCGCCCGCCCTTCCAGGTGGCGTGCGGCGCGGCCGATGGTCTGGATGAGCGATCCCTGGGAGCGGAGGAAGCCCTCTTTGTCAGCGTCGAGAATCGCCACCAACGAAACTTCCGGCAGGTCCAGCCCCTCGCGCAGCAGGTTGATGCCGATGAGGACGTCGTACTCTCCCTTGCGCAGGTCGCGCAGCAGCTTGATGCGCTCCAGGGTCTCGACCTCGGAGTGCATGTAGCGGCAGCGCACGCCGACCTCGGTGTAGTAGCCGGCGAGATCCTCTGCCATGCGCTTGGTCAGGGTGGTGACGAGGACGCGCTGGTTCTTCGCGCTGCGGTCGCGAATCTCGGCCAGCAGGTCGTCGATCTGGCCGCGCACCGGGCGTATCTCCACGGTGGGATCGATGAGGCCGGTTGGCCGGATGATCTGCTCCACGACGACGCCTGCGGTCCTGGTCAATTCGTACGGGCCGGGCGTGGCGGAGACGTAGATGATCTGGCCGGTGCGGGTGTCGAACTCCTCGAATTTCAGGGGGCGGTTGTCCATCGCGGAGGGCAGGCGGAAGCCGTAGTCCACCAGGTTCGCCTTGCGCGAGCGGTCGCCGTGCCACATGCCGTGGAGCTGCGGAACCGTGACGTGCGACTCGTCGATGAAGAGGAGAAAATCCTTGGGGAAATAGTCGAGCAGGGTCGGCGGCGGCTCGCCCGGCAGGCGGCCGGAGAAGTGGCGCGAATAGTTCTCAATGCCGTGGCAGAAGCCCATGGACTTGATCATTTCCAGGTCGAAGCGGGTGCGCTGGTGGATGCGCTGCGCCTCGACCAGTCGGCCATTCTGCTCCAGATCCTTCTCCCACCACTCCAGCTCGGCC
>JAJZHR010000135.1 GCA_021810815.1 Acidobacteriota bacterium
ATGTCATTTGGTTCCAGAGAGAATATCGGCTTTTCAGCCGCCGAGGGGAGCGAGACGTGTCCGTTTTTGAAGATCAACGCGCAGCCCTCGATCACCATGAATTCATGATGGGACAGGAGCGCGGACGCCTTGCCGTTTCGCTGGATATGCTGACGGAAGCTCTGATTCTGGTGGGCCAGCATGGCGTCTATTGCCCATCGGCGCGCAACCCGTCGGTGCCGTCCCTGGACATCCAGGCGGTGCTGGCGCAAATCAATGGGGCCAAGGAGTTGGTTGGGTCTGTGATGGAGCAACTGAAAGAGCGCAAGCCTTAGAAATTTCCTGCGGCCTGGGGTTCTCTTTTTGCACGTTTGACACTCGCTCGCGCGTCCTGCTACAAAACAGAGTAAGCAATCGAGAGAAAGAGCCCTATCTTCAGGTTTTTCCGGCGTGTCCGACGGCGCTTCCTCCGCCCGAACCAAGCTGGCAGCCAAAGCCAACACCCTTATGGATGAAATACTCAAACAGCTCGGCGAACTTGTGCTCGGCAGTGTGCCGACCATCTGTTTCTTTCTGCTGCTGATCGCCGCCTACAATGCACTGGTTCATCGGCCGCTGATGCGCATTCTCGCGGAGCGGCGGGCGCGGACCACCGGCGCAATGGAGCAGGCGCACGCTGCGATTGAAGCCGCTGAGGCCAAGACGCAGGAGTATGAAGCCAGGCTGCGCGCCGCGCGGATGGCCATTTTCCATCAGCGGGAACTGCGCCTGAAGGAATTGCAGGCAGAGCGCGAGGAGGCCATCGCGGCCGCGCGGGAAACAGCCCGCGAGCGCGTGAAGGCGGCTCTGCAACTGGTGGAGCTGAGCACGGCGGAAGCTCGCCACCAGGTCGAGGCGGTCACGGGTCAGCTTGCGGCGGAGATTTTGAAGGCGATTTTGCCGCCCGGAGTTTCAGCGTCCGCGGGCGCGGAGGGCATTCAGTGATGCGGATACGCACAGGAATTCTGGTGCTTGCGGCTGCCGCGGCATTGTCGCTCGGGTATCCGGTGGCCAGCCAGGCGTTCGCCCTGACTTCTACTGCCGGAGCAGTTTCTTCGTCCACGATGCAGCAGGCCAGCGCGAGCGGGAAGCAGGCCGGTTCGCAGGCGGAGCAGCCTGTGGGCGTGGCCGCGACCGAGCAGGTCGAGACCGCCAAGGTTGCGGATGAGAATGACGCCTACCTCCACTCGCCCAGCGTGAGGATGTTCGGCAAGATGTTTGGCATGACGCAGGAGACGGCGGCGACTGCGTTCCAGTTGCTGAACTTCCTGGTGCTTCTGGCCCTGGTGATCTGGTTTCTGGCGCGCTCTCTTCCCAAGGTTTTTGGGCAGCGCGCGAGCGGCATTCGCAAGCAGTTGGTGGATGCGCGCAGGGCCACGGAGGAAGCCAAGCAGCGGATGAACTCCGTGGAGCAGCGGCTTGCCAAGCTCGACGACGAGATCGCCGCCATCGGGCTGCAGGCGGAGAAGACCAGCGAGCAGGATGCGGAGCGCCTGAAGGCAGCGGCCGAGGACGAGAAGAACAAGATTGTCGCGGCGGCGGAGCAGGAAATTGCGGCTGCTGCGGCCAACGCCCAGCGGCAGATTCGCCAGTTCGCAGCCGAGCTTGCGATTGACCAGGCGGCGCAGCGCATCGCCATCAGCGCCGAGACGGATCGCTTGCTGGTGCAGAGCTTTGCAGGGCGGCTGATAGGCGACGACAAGGCAGGGCAGAACTGATGGCAGCTTTCGCAGCACGATACGCGCGGGCCTTTGCCGAGGTCGCAGCAGCGCAGAGCCTGGATGCTGGCGCGATGCAGCAGCAGTTGCGCGACTTCGCGGACGCATTCGCGGAGAGCAAGGATCTGCGGGAAGTGATGAGCGACCCCGCGATTCCGCATGGGCAGAAGCTGCGCGTGCTGGATGCGCTTGCGGGGCGGCTTTCGCTCTCTCCGCAGGTGAGGAATTTTGTGGCTGTGCTGATGGATCACAGCCGGTTGGCGGCTATCGCGGATGTGGTGGAAGCCTATGGCGCGGTGGTGGATCAGCAGCAGGGAATTGTGGAAGCGGAAGTGGTGACGGCGCATCCTCTTGGAGAGGACGAGCGTCGGTCTCTGGAGCGGAAGATCGCTGGCATGGCAGGCTCGAAGATTCGGGCTTCCTATAGGGAAGACGCCGATCTGCTGGGTGGAGCGGTCATTCGCATCGGAAGCACGGTGTATGACGGCTCAGTCCGCGGACAGCTTGAAACGCTGCGGCTGGAGCTGGTGGCGCAGTAGCTTTCACGGCAATACGACATACGCATCGCAGCAAACTTACAGCATTCGAAATACAAGCTCTCGGTCAGGAAAAGGCAAGCATGGCGAAGATCAACGCAGACGAAATCACGCAGTTGCTCCGGCAGCAGATTGAGAACTACGAGCAGCGCATCCAGGTGGACGAGGTTGGCACGGTCATCTCGCTCGGCGACGGCATTGCGCGTGTCCACGGGCTGGACAAGGTGATGGCCGGAGAGCTGATCGAGTTCCCGCACGGCATTGCAGGTCTCGCGATGAACCTGGATGAGAGCGAAGTGGGCGCGGTTCTTCTGGGCGACTACACGGAGATCAAAGAGGGCGACCAGGTGAAGCGGACGGGCAAGATCATGTCCGTTCCCGTGGGCGAGGCCATGATCGGCCGCGTGGTGAACGCTCTCGGCCAGCCGATCGACGACAAGGGGCCGATCAACACGACGGAGACGCTGCCTGTGGAGCGCATCGCTCCGGGCGTGATCGACCGCCAGCCTGTGCGCGAGCCCATGGCGACCGGCATCAAGGCCATCGACACCATGATTCCGATCGGCCGTGGACAGCGCGAGCTGATCATCGGCGACCGCCAGACGGGCAAGACCGCCGTCGTTCTGGACACGATCATCAACAGCGCGAAAAACAACCTGATCTGCATCTATTGCGCGATCGGGCAGAAGCGGTCTTCCGTGGCCCAGGTGGTGCAGACGCTGGAAGAGCACGGAGCGATGGCCTACACAGTTGTTGTGGCTGCGACTGCTTCCGAGCCGGCGCCGCTACAGTACCTTGCTCCCTACGCGGCGACCGCGATTGGCGAGTACTTCCGCGACAATGGCAAGCACGCGCTGGTGATCTACGACGATCTTTCGAAGCACGCCGCCAGCTACCGCGAAATTTCGCTGCTGCTGCGCCGTCCCCCGGGGCGCGAGGCGTATCCCGGCGATGTGTTCTATCTCCACTCGCGCCTGCTGGAGCGCTCTGCGAAGCTGAACGACGCTCTGGGCGGAGGATCGCTGACGGCGCTGCCCATCATTGAGACGCAGGCGGGCGACGTTTCCGCGTACATTCCGACGAATGTGATTTCGATCACCGATGGACAGATTTTCCTTGAGACGGATTTGTTCAACGCCGGCGTGCGTCCGGCTGTGAACGTGGGTCTGTCGGTGAGCCGCGTCGGCTTCTCCGCCGCGATCAAGGCCACCAAGCAGGTGGGTGCGACGCTGAAGCTGGATCTGGCGCAGTACCGCGAGCTGGCTGCGTTCTCGCAGTTCGGCAGCGACCTGGACAAGGTGACGCAGAACCAGTTGAACCGCGGAGCGAGGCTGACGGAGCTGCTGAAGCAGCCGCAGTTCCAGCCGCTGCCGGTGGAGAAGCAGGTGGTCATCATGTACGCCGGCATCAACGGCTACCTGGATGATCTGCAACTCGGCGAGATTCGCGCGTTCGAAGACGGCTTGTACCGATACCTTGACTCGTCGAAGCCCACGATCCTTTCAGACATTGCGACGCGCAAGGCTCTCGATGATGATTTGAAGAGCCGCATCGGAGAGGCTTTGAAGGAGTTCAAGGGCATGTTTGTCGCTGAACGCCAGGACGCAAAAGCAGCCAAATAAACCGGGTTGGCCGGAGTTAGTTTAGGGACAGATGGCAAACGTACTCGACTTACGGCGTCGCATCCGCAGTGTGAAGAACACGCGGCAGATCACCAAGGCCATGAAGATGGTCTCGGCGGCAAAGCTGCGCCGTGCGCAGGAGCGGGCGATGAACGCGCGCCCCTATGCGCAGATGTTGACCAGCGTGCTGACGTCGCTGGTGCGGCGCACGGATCTCTACAACGAGACGACGGGCGAGATTCTGCATCCGCTGCTGATCGAGCGGCCGGAGAAGAATGTTCTGCTGGTCGTGGTCGCGGGAGACAAGGGATTCGCGGGCGCGTTCAACGGCAACATCATCAAGGCGGCGGACAAGTTCATCCAGTCGCGGACGGCAGCGGGCGTCAATGTGGATGTTGAGCCGGTGGGGCGCAAGGCGCGCGACACATATCGCCGCCGCTACGCGGTGGCCGTATACTACGAGACGATCCAGCGCTACGACAACGACATGAGCGAGCACCGCGAGATGCTGCGCCGCCGAGCGAACCCAGTCGAGGTGACGGGGGAGAATGCGGGCCTGCTGAACAAGCTCGGATTCGCGGAAGTGAGCGAGTTGAGCCACTCGGTGGTGGAGCGCTACACGCGCGGCGAGATCGACGCTGTCTACCTGGTGTACAACGAGTTCAAGTCGGTGATTTCGCAGCGCATCGTGGTGGAGAAGATGCTTCCCATCCGCAAGCTGGGGTCGCAGGAGATCACGGCGGCGGAGGAGATGACGCTGGAGGAGCGCGAGCGGGCGGCGGAAGCGGCGATCACCAGCGGCGTGAGCATCGAGGAGCCGGATACGCGCGAGGCGGACGAAGAGAACAGGAAGTTCGGAACGGCGGAGGTCGGCTATATCTATGACCAGTCGCCGGATTCGCTGTTCCGCGACCTGATGCCGCGCTATGCGACGACGCAGCTTTTCCACGCGATGCTGGAGTCGGTCGCGGCGGAGCATGCGGCGCGCATGACGGCGATGGATTCTGCGACGAACAATGCAGGGGAGATGATCGACGCGCTTTCGCTGACGATGAATCGCGTGCGGCAGGCGGCGATCACCAAGGAAATTATCGAGATTGTGAGCGGAGCGGCGGCGTTGTAAGAGGGGCCGACGATTGAAAGTTCGTGATGTAATCAAGCTGGTGGAAGACGATGGTTGGTATCACGTCCGAACGACCGGAAGCCATCGCCACTACTACCATCCGTTCAAGCCAGGGACGGTGACGATACCGGGGCATCCCGGCAAGGACATGTCGGCAAGGACATGCCGGAAGGGACGCGCGACAGCGTGTTGAAGCAAGCAGGTTTGAAATGACACAGGCACTGAGATACGCGGTCGTGTTTGAACGTTCGGAGGATGGCTACGGGGCGTTTGTGCCCAATCTTCCGGGGTGCGTGACCGTTGGCGACACGCTCGAAGAGACAGAGCAGAACATCCGGGAAGCAATCACCGGCCATATCCAGGCGATGCTTGCGCATGGCGAGACGGTTCCGCCCCCGACCACATTGGCCAAGTATGTTGAGTTGCCCGTTGCAGCAGGACAGTAAGAGAGAGAGCTATGGCAGAGAACATCGGAAAAGTGATTCAGATCAGCGGCCCGGCCGTTGACGTGCAGTTCGACGAAGCGAACATGCCAGCCATCTTCCAGGCGCTGCGCATTGTGAGCGAGGGCTTCAACGTGCCCACGCCCATCGACGTGGTGGTGGAAGTGCAGCAGCACCTGGGCGAGGGCCGCGTGCGCTGCGTCGCCATGCAGGCCACCGAGGGCATGGTGCGCGGCATGAAGGCGATCGACACCGGCAATCAGATCATGGTGCCTGTGGGCCGCGAGACGCTGGGCCGCGTGCTGAACGTGATCGGCGAGCCGGTGGACGAGCTTGGGCCCGTGAACGCGAAGAAGCACATGCCCATCCATCGGCAGGCGCCAGCGTTCGACGAGCAGTCCACGTCGGAGGAGATGTTCGAGACCGGCGTGAAGGTGATCGACCTGATCCAGCCGTTCCTGAAGGGCGGCAAGATCGGCCTGTTCGGCGGCGCCGGCGTGGGCAAGACGGTCGTGATCCAGGAGCTGATCAACAACGTCGCGAGCAAGCACGGCGGCTTCTCGGTGTTCGCCGGAGTGGGCGAGCGCACCCGCGAGGGCAACGACCTCTGGCTGGAGTTCCAGGAGTCTGGCGTTATTGACCTGAAGCAGCTCGACAAGTCGAAAGCGGCGCTGATCTATGGCCAGATGACCGAGCCTCCGGGGGCGCGTCTGCGCGTCGCGCTTACGGCGCTGACGGTGGCCGAGCACTTCCGCGACGAAGAGGGAGCGGACACGCTGCTCTTCATCGACAACATTTTCCGCTTCACGCAGGCGGGCTCCGAGGTGTCCACGCTGCTGGGGCGCATGCCTTCGGCCGTGGGCTACCAGCCGAACCTGGCCACGGAAATGGGAGAGCTGCAGGAGCGCATCACTTCCACGAAGAAGGGCTCCGTCACGTCAGTGCAGGCGGTCTACGTGCCTGCCGACGATTTGACCGATCCGGCTCCGGCGACAACCTTTGCCCACCTGGACGCGACGACTGTGCTTTCGCGTCCGCTGTCGGAACTCGGCATCTATCCGGCGGTCGATCCTCTGGCTTCCACGTCGCGCATTCTGACGCCGCGCGTCGTCGGGCAGGAGCACTATGACGTGGCGCAGGGCGTGAAGCGCATTCTGCAGCGCTACAAGGACCTGCAGGACATCATTGCCATCCTCGGCATCGACGAGCTTTCCGAAGACG
>JAJZHR010000136.1 GCA_021810815.1 Acidobacteriota bacterium
CTCCACGAGATCGCAGGAAAATAGCCTTATGCCCAACATCTCACGCCGTCGCTGGATGCAAAGCACCGTAGCCGTGGCGGCGCTCGCCTGCGCTTCGCCCGCGATGCTCGCCCAAAACGCCGCACAGAACACAGCCCCGGAAACAACCCAGGAAGCAGCCCCGGACACAGCTCCCATCCAGCGCAAAGGACGCATCCATCAGTCCGTCTGCCGCTGGTGCTATGCGAAGATTCCGCTCGACGACCTGTGCTCTTATTCCGCGCACATCGGCCTCAAGGCCGTGGACCTGCTCCAGCCGGAAGAGTATTCCGTCCCTGCACGCTACGGCCTCGTTTGCAGCATGGGATATGCGGGCGGCGGCGATATCCGCAATGCGCTCAACCGCCTTGAGAATCATGCCGGGATCGAGGCGGCCTTCCGCCAGAACATCCCTCTCGCGGCCAAGGCAGGCGTTCCCAACGTCATTACCTTCTCCGGCAATCGCAATAGCATGTCCGACGAAGAGGGAGCGCGCAACACCGTCATCGGCCTCAACCGGCTGAAGAAAATCGCCGAGGACAACAACGTCACCATCTGCATGGAGCTGCTCAACAGCAAGGTGAACCACAAGGACTACATGGCGGACCACACCGCATGGGGCGTCAACGTCATGCAGCAGGTCAACTCGCCCCGGGTCAAGCTGCTCTACGACATCTACCACATGCAGATCATGGAGGGAGACCTCATCCGGACCATCCAGCAGAACATCCAGTGGATCGGACACTTCCACACCGGCGGCGTCCCCGGCCGCCACGAACTCGACGACACCCAGGAGGTCCAGTGGGACGGAGTCATGCGCGGCATCCTCGCCACAGGCTTCACCGGCTACGTCGCCCACGAGTTCGTGCCCGCGCGCGACCCCTTCACATCCCTGCGCCAGGCCGCCGACCTCTGCGACGTATAGCCAACCTGTCTACGCCTCGCAATCCACTGCTTTACGTCTCGTAGTCCAGCTCCGCCGGAGCTTCCAGCAGCGGCATCAGCCACGCCACCAGCTCGTCATGCTGCGGATGCACGAAATACGCCTCGAACGCAGCCTTGTCCTTGAACTTCATCACGCCGCCATGCGTGAACCCCTGCGACCGCGGAGACACATTGGCGCTGTAGCTGCTCTCCAGCAGCCCCGGAATCCGTCCCTGAAACGAGCGAATGCTCTTCGCCGCCCGCTCCTTCTCCGCCTCCGTCGCCTCTGGCTTCCACTTGAAGAGAAACGTGTGCATCATCATCTGCTTATCCCTCAATCCACGCTTGCGCCAACGCCCTAAGCCATCAGCTTCTCAATATTGTCATAACTGATCCGCAGGCTCTCCATCGGAGGAATCGTCGTCGAATCCTGCTCCACGAACATGTGCTGGATTCCCTGCTTCTCCGCCTCCGCCAGAATCTCCTTGTATGCGACCATCCCCGTCCCAACCTCGGTGAAGTGCTCCGCCGACTCGTTCAAATGCTGCGTGAACGGGAACCCTGGCTTCCTGTCCTTCAGGTGCAGCATCCGGATGCGGTCCCCATGCTTCCGCAGCATCGCCAGCGGGTCGCGCCCCGCCTGCGTGATCCAGTAGCAGTCCATCTCCAGGAACACCAGCTTCGGGTCCGTCCTGGCCAGCAGCGTGTCATAGCCCGTCGTATTCCCAAATTGCTGGAACTCGTAATTATGGTTGTGGAACGCCAGCCGCATTCCCATCTTGCTCACCTGCTCGCCCCACTGGTTGAACTGGTCCGCCGCCTTCTGGAACCCGTCCAGCGAATTCTGCATCCCCCTCGGCAGCATCGGGCAAACCACATACTCCACGCCCAGCTCCTTGGCATAATCCAGCTTGCCGCCCAGGCCGTCATAGTCGAAGTGGCCGCTCGGCACGCGCAGACCGTGGTCCAGAATCATCCGCCGCAGCTCCTTCGCAGGATGCGTGTACACGTTCCAGTAGGTCTCCACTTCTCTGTACCCGATCTTGCGGATCTGCGCCAGAACGCTCGGCAGATCCTCCTCCGCCAGCGTGCGCACCGTGTACAGCTGCACCCCGATCGGACGCTTCGCGCCTGCAGCATACGCCAGCCCCCGCATGCCGGCAGCAGAGAGTCCGGCAATCCCAGCAAGTCCAACCAGCCCCGCAGAGGATCTGCGCAGAAATTCGCGACGTGTTTGCATGAATTTATTTTCCCTTTATCGAACTGCGGTGAGTAAGTCCGGCCACATCGAAGAACCTGTCTACCGCTCCCTTGCTTGTCATTCCGCAACTCTTGCTTGTCATTCCGCAACTCTTGCTTGTCATTCCGCAACTCTTGGTTGTCATTCCGCAACTCTTGGTTGTCATTCCGCAGCGAAGCGGAGGAATCTGCTTCTGTTGTTGTTGCCCGCTCCCGAAGCTACCACCCCGCCGAAGGCGAGGGCTGAGGCCCCGTGAACGGATTGCAGCAAGGAGTATTCACCGGCTTGAACTCCATGAACTCCACCCGCGTCCCATCCGGGTCATACAGGTTCAACTGCCATTTCCCATCGCGCCCAATCTGCGTGTGCTCATGCGCCGAGGGCTTCCACCCGCGCTCTTCCAGCCCGCTCTGCGTCTCGGCCACGCTCACCACTCCGGGCGCAAAATGGTTCGCCACGCCCAGGTTTCCCCGCGATGGATGCTCCGGCATCGTCAGCATGTATTCCATCCAGTCCGTCCCATCCGGAACCTGCATGGCCACATAATTCGTGGCTCCATCCTTCTGCCCGCCCTGCCAATACAGCCGGAAACCAAGCAGATCCTTATAGAAACTGTCCGCCTTGGCCCGGTCGCGAATCATGTAGCCCACATGGATGATGTGCGTGCTCAGCGGCCGCGCGCCAGACGCAGGCTGCTTCGGCGAACGCTTCCCGTCCTGTGTAAACTCCACCTTGTTGCCTTCGGGGTCGCTGGTCATAAAGTCCCGGCTGCCGTCCTTCTCCACCGTCACCTTCGCCGGAACCGTCACCCCGTGCGCCGCCAGAAACCTCCGCAGAGCCTCCGCGTCCTTCGTCTCAAAGGCCACCGAAACCAGCCGGTCCGCAGGGTCTTCCTGCGTCGGCGGCGCAATCAGCTCCACATACTGCGAATGGTTCGCATAGAAGCGAACTCCCGAAGCTGCTCCCGCCGACGGCACCTGCACCCATCCCAGCAGAGGCCCGTAGAAGCTCTCCGATTTCGGAAGATCGTTCGCATACACCGTCACATGCGAAATCCCTGTGATCGCCGGCCGCGTTGCCGTTGCGACTTGTCCATAAGCCACACAGGAAAAAAAGAAGACCGCAGCAGCAGCCGCCGCCAAAATCGATTTGTACATAGAGATGAGTTCCCTCAGGCGCAAAGATCGCGCGCCCAGTTTACTCTCAAAACCGTCGCTTGCGCGAAGTGGATCTTCCGCCGCAGGAGGGTGGCACAGCCAGCCCCATCCAAATGCCGGACTCCTCCCCCTCAGCCGCCAAATCAAATGCAAAACGCGGGCAGCACCACGGAAATCGTCGTCCCCTTGCGCGGGCCCTGGGTATGAGAGCGGATTTGCAGCAGGCCGCTGTGCTTGCCGATAATCTGCTTGCAAACCCACAGACCCAGCCCGTTCCCGATATCGCCCTTGGTGGTGAAGAATGGCTCAAAGATTTCCGGCATGGTCCGGGCATCAATCCCGTATCCGTTGTCAGAGACGGTGATCCGTATACGCTTGTCCCGACCGGCATGCGCTGGCACGGCGGATGCGCGCAGCACCACCCTGCCATCCTCGCCGGCAGCGTCCAGGCTGTTCGAGAGCAGGTTGGATAACACCTGCCGCAGCTCCCCGGAGACAGCCGTGATCGCCAGCAGATGGTCGCACTGCTTTTCCACGATGACCTTCGTCGAGGAAATCTTCGCCTGCAGCAGGTCAACGACAGCGTCCAGCAACTCCACCACCTCGAATGTCGTCGGCGCGGACGACTCGCGATAGAAGCCAAGCGTCTGACGCGTGATATGGGCGACGCGCTTCAGCTCCGCCTCCGCCATGTCCAGATAGTGATGCACGCTCGTCGGCAGCCCCTCGGTCGTCTTTGCCAGATAGACCAGGTTCACCACCGACTCAAGTGGATTGTTGATCTCATGCGCCAGCACCGCGGCCATCCGTCCCGCCGATGCCAGCTTCTCGCTGCCGATCAGCGCCTCCTCCGTCTTGATGCGCACCGCGATCGCCGCCTGCAGTTGCGTGTTCAGCAGGTCGGCCGCCTCGGTCAGCTCATGCTGGCGCAGCGATCCCAGCAGCAGCGCCTCGTTCATCGCCACCGTATCGTCGCGGAGCGAAGCCGCCTCCATCACCTGAATCATGATGCCAAGCTGGCGATGGTCCCGCGCAAGCACAGGCCACATCGTGTACGACCAATAGAGCGGATGCGTCCCGGTATGCTCACGCCCCGTGTACTTGTCCGCCAGCCCCGTCTGCGACACCCCGTCCAGCAGAGCAAGGCACCCGTCCGCGCATGGAGCGATGCCTGCGAAGCGCTTTCCCAGCAGCTCATGCCGCGACTTGCCCGTCAGCAGGCAGAACGCCACATTCACGTAGCGAATCACATGCTCCGTACTATCCACTGCCGCCATGGGCATGGGCGAGCCATCGGCGGCTGCGCGGCAGACGCTGTGCAGGTCGAGCTCCGCTTCCCAGCTACGTGATATCTCCTCGGTCATGTCCTCGGTCATGGATCACCTCTGCATCTTGCCGGTCGCTCGCCGCTTGCTCATCCGTGCTGGCGCGCTCCGCACGTTTCGGAAGGCCCGTGAGGAGATCCACATAGTTTGTTAGACGGTCGCCAATTTGGATTCCATCCGACGTGATCCGATATTCCCGGATGTCATTGCTGTGCGCTCCGCCGCGCATCTTCACCACCATCAGTATCTTGCGGATCTGCCCGTCGATCTCCACATACCGCATGCGGACAATATCATCCGTGAGAAAGGAAATGGAATACGTGCTGAACAGCAGCTCGGTGAAAGACTCCGTCATCTCGATCGTGCTCAGAATGGTGATGCCGATCCCGGTCAGAGCGAAGATCATGCGGTACAGCGATTCGCGAAAGTCCTGGCGGAATCCCGGCGCAAGTGCCAGCTCGAAGCCCGCAAGAGAATCGATCACCAGCCGCTTCGCACCCGTCCGCTTCACCGCGTCCAGGATCTCCTGCATCATCTCGTCCACGGAGAGATCCAGCGGGCGAAGGTAGATCACTTCCAGCTTGCCCTCCGCCAAAGGCGTCTTCAGATCCAGACCGAAGATGGCGGCGCGATCCGAGTATTCCTCCGGCCTCTCCTCGAACACCGTCACAATCCCCGGCTCCCCGACACGTATCCCCGCCGCAATGAACTGCGTCGCAAGCAGCGACTTGCCCGTTCCCGACGAACCTGCGATCAGCAGGCTGTCGCCCTCCGGTATGCCTCCGCCCAGCATCTCGTCCAGGGCTGCGATGCCGGTGGAAAGGCGCGCCTTGTTGGCCGGCCTGTGCTTCTTGCCGGTCAGCCCCAGCGTGCGCGAGAACGCCTGCAATCCGTTGTCCGTGATGCGGAACGTGTGCATCCCCGGCACCGATGCCTGGCCCCGCAGCTTCATGATCTGCATCTTGCGCACCACCGAGTTGCGCTCCACCTGCTGGTACAGCCAGAACAGGCCATCGGCCACGGTGAAGACGGGATTATCGCGCATCTCCGCCTCGGTGTATTCGCCGATCAGGAAGGTGGTCGCCTCCCAGCTCGTCAGCAGCAGCGCCAGTTGCTGCACAAACGACTGCACCGCCATCTCGCGCGTATCGCGCAGCTCGCCTCGAAGCACCGTGCGGAACGAGTCCACCACCACAATGCTGCAATTGGATGCTTCCACCTCTTTCGCAATCTCCTCCAGCACGCCCTGCAGGCCGCGCTCCACCAGCACCTGGCTCAGGTTCACAAAACGCACCGCGGTGCTCAGCTTCGCGATGTCGAAGAACGTGTACTGCTGCTGGTAGCGCAGCATCTTCAGCGCGGGCTCGCCCAGCACCGTGAAGTAAATCGCCGGCCGCTCTTCCGTCGCGTTGGCGAAGATAAACTGGTGCGCCAGCGTCGTCTTGCCGCCACCGGGCGCGCCCGCAATGATGTTGAAAGAGAATTCCGGCAGACCACCGCCCAGAATGTCATCGAGCCCCGGAACACCCGTGGGCAGCTTCCTGATGTTCACCTTATCTTGCTGGGTCATGTTGATTTCCTTCCACCGGAATTCGCGTTGGACCCGGGTAGATCTGGCCACACATCGTGCAGGAATCGCAGCGTGAGAGGCTCGCCGATAAAGGTCATCATCAGGCCGATCAGATGAGCGACCAGAACATCCCCGGCCTCGGCTGACTCCGCGCTCATCCCCTGCAACGATCCGTCTTCCTGCACCTTCACCGCACCGAGAATCGGTGCCTCATGCTTCGCCATCGCAAGAGCACGCGCCAGCAGCGAGCGAAAACCCGCCACCCCGGCCAGGGTGCTCAAAGGACGTCGCAGCTTGTCGCACACATGAAACACCGCAGGCATCGCGGTCTTGGACGGGCTCTCCGCCGCGCCTTCATAGGCGAGAAGCCGCTGCGCAAGTTCGCGCGTCTCCGGATTGTCAGCGCTTCTGATCATCGAGTGACAGTGTGAGCTAGGG
>JAJZHR010000002.1 GCA_021810815.1 Acidobacteriota bacterium
GCAGCAGGGGGTGATCCTGCTGATCTGGGCGCGGACGCTGGTGCGGTTCTATGGGCGGGTGCGGCGGTCGAACTTTAGTGCTTTAGATTGTGCGATTTCGGTGGCTGCGCTGCCGTTGTTTATCGGGTTGCTGGTGCGGAGTTGGATGAAGCACAGGGTATTTCACCAGGTGGCGTGGAAGGGCAGGGAGTATCGAACGTGAGGCGCGTTGGGGCAGGCCTTTCAGCAAAAAGTGCCTGAAAAAGCTACACTCTCAGCGCAATCTTGGGCTGCAATTCGACACTCTCAACACGGTTTTCGGTTGCACGGTTTAGCATTCCTCGCACGATTCGCATCCGACGCGGGTTGAACGCATCCAACCCAGATGCGCTTGTCGGGGCAGAATGTTTTTGTCTGGTGGAAGAACTTTATGATCCTACTCACACGCAGAGCCGATTTTTCAGCCGCACACTTTTACTGGAACCCCGAATGGACGGAGGAGGAGAACGCGCGCGTGTTTGGCAAGTGCGCGAATCGCCAGGGGCATGGGCACAACTACACGCTTGAGGTGACGGTGGCGGGGGAGATTGATCCGGTGTCGGGGTTTGTGGTGGACCTGAAGCAGTTGAAGGACATTATCGAGCGCGAGGTGGTGAGCGTGTATGACCATCGGCATTTGAACTTTGAGGTGCCGGAGTTTGCGGAGGCGATTCCTACGACGGAGAATATTGCGATTGCGATCTGGCGGCGGCTGGAGGGGAAGATTACGCACGCGAAGCTGCATCGCGTGAGGGTGTATGAGATGGCGGATTTGTTTGCGGATTTTTATGGGGAGGGAGCATGAGCGGGGCGATTGTGCGGCAGGTGGCGCATCTGTCGAGGCGGTATCACTTCAGTGCGTCGCATCGGCTGCATGTGGATGCGCTCTCGGCGGAGGAGAACCGCGCGATGTTTGGCAAGTGCAACAACCCGTTTGGGCATGGCCATAACTATGTGGTGGAGGTTACGCTGTCAGGGCCGGTGGACCCGGTGACGGGGATGATTGTGAACCTGGGTGATCTGGATTTGTTCGCACAGCGAGAGGTGATCGATTTATTTGACCATGCGAATCTGAATACTCTGGAGGCCTTTCGCGACCGGGTGACGACGACGGAGCATGTATGTGTGGAGATGTGGAGCATCTTCACCGGCTTTGCGGAGGCGATCGATCATCCGCAGTTGAAGCTGGAGCGCGTACACGTGGAAGAGACGGGAAATAACTCGTTTGATTATTTCGGCGAAGGCGCACCGTTGAGGAGTTGAGCGCGCAGGGGCTGTGATGCAGCGGGATGGACGAATCAGCACGGGAAGAAGTCTTGAAGAGAGGCTGGAGTGAGGTCTATGAAGTTTGAGCTGAATGGGATGGAAGAGCGTGAGTCTGCCTTGCTGGTGAATGGGAATGGCAAAGGAGATCAGACGATGGCGTTGACGGATGCCAGTACGCAGGAGATCTATGCGGAGCTGCTGAAGCGGATTGGCGAGGACCCGACGCGGGATGGGCTGCGGAACACGCCCGGGCGCATGGAGAAGTCCATGGCGTTCTTGACGCAGGGGTACTTGCAGTCTGCCGATGAGGTGCTGCATGATGCGCTGTTCGATGTGGACTATGACGAGATGGTGATGGTGAAGGACATTGAGTTTTACTCGATGTGCGAGCATCATCTGCTGCCGTTTTTTGGCAAGGCGCATATTGCGTATGTGCCGCAGGGAAAGGTTGTGGGGCTGAGCAAGCTGCCGCGAATGGTGGATGTGTTTGCGCGGCGGCTACAGGTGCAGGAGCGGCTGACGCAACAGATTGCCGAGGCGATTGAAGAGGCGATTCATCCGCAGGGAGTGGGCGTCGTGCTGGAGGCGCAACATCTTTGCATGATGATGCGCGGCGTGGAGAAGCAGAGCTCGCTGACGGTGACGAGCTCGATGCGCGGGGTGTTCAAGACGCAGTTGCAGACGCGGAATGAGTTTTTGTCGCTGGCGGGGGCGGAACGGTAGATCGCTGTCAGCTTGTAGCCGAAGGCAAGCACGGACGCCAGTTGCACGCGCGAGAAGCAGGTTCTTGGCCTGGTTCAGGATGACGGGTGTGGTGGCAGGTCGTCTCTGGCGAGAGGTTCCGGGCAGAGCGGTCGCTGACAAAACTGCGAATGTTGCGTCGAAGTGCGCGACAATAGCAACTGCATGAATGGACTTTTGATACTCGATAAACCTGCGGGTATGACCTCGCATGATGTGGTGGCGATTGTGCGCCGGGCGACTGGCGAACGATCGATTGGGCATTTGGGGACGCTGGACCCGATGGCTACGGGCGTGCTGCCGCTGCTGCTGGGTAAGTACACGCGGCTGGCGCAGTTCTTTGGGCAGGCGGAGAAGGCGTATACCGGAACGATACGGTTTGGGTTTGCCACGGATACGTTCGACGCGGAGGGGACGGCGGTTGCAGAGCCGGTGGCGCTGACGAAGTCGCTGGCCGAGTTGCGAGAGTTGGCGCGGCGATTCCATGGTGAGATGGACCAGGTACCGCCGGTGTTTTCTGCGAAGAAGATAGGTGGAGTTCCTGCGCATAAGCTCGCTCGTGCGGGTAAGGACGTTCCCGTAAAAGCGGCGCGGATTACGATTCAGCGGTTTGAGCTGCGGTGGCTGGAGGGGGATACGGCTGCGTTCGGGATGCAGGTCTCGGCGGGCGGGTATGTGCGGTCGGTGGCGCATGAGCTGGGCGAGTTGGCGGGGTGTGGGGCGCATCTGGCGTCGCTGCGGAGGACCGAGGCGGGGGTGTTTACGCTGGCGCAGGCGATCACGCTGGAGGAGTTGAAGGCGATGAGACCGGAGGAGGTGGGGGCGCGGTTGCCGCACCCGCGGTCGCTGCTGGTGGAGATGCCGTCGGTGACGGTGGACGAGCAGACGGCGGGACGGATTCGGAATGGGATGCAGGTGAATGTGCCGGAGTTTTCGGGGGCGCAGATGGTGAAGGTGTTTAGCGGGCCGAGGGAGTTGCTGTGCGTGGCGAAACGGGTGGCGGGGACGCTGATGCAGCCGGTGGTGGTGATGGGGTAAGCACTGTGCCGTCCCACGCATGTCGCATGATGGCGCGGCATGCATGGGGCACCTGGATTGGTGGGATCAGGAGCGAGGGCGATGGCTAGTGTTTGAGCAGCGGTTTGAGGAGGTCTTCGACGTTGCGGGCGACTTGCTGATTGCCCTGGGCGGTGGCGTGGGTGTCGTCGGCTTGCATGCTGCCGGGGACACCGTAGACACCTTTGAGGAGGAAGGGAAGGAAGCGGACGTGGTATTGCTTCGCGAGAGCGGGATACATGGCGTTGAATTTTTTGATGTAGTCGGGGCCGTAGCTGGGGGGGAGGGTGATGCCGGCGAGGACGACCTGGATGCCGCTGGCTTGTAGCTGCGCGATGATGGCGGAGAGGTTGGACTGGGTTTGTTCGAGGGGCAGGCCGCGGAGGCCGTCGTTGCCGCCGAACTCTACGACGGCGATCTGGGGATGGCGGTCGAGGACATGCTGGATGCGGTCGAGGCCGTCCTTGGTGGTGTTGCCGGAGATGCCGTCGTTGAGGACGTGGTAGTGGTAGCCGGCGGCGTCGAGGAGATGCTGGAGGGCGTCGGGGTAAGACTGGCCGGGATCGGTGCCGAAGCCGGCGGTGAGGGAGTCGCCGAAGCAGAGGATCCTGGGTCGGTCCTGCGCGGACGGCGAGGGGCTTTGCGTGGTCGGCGCTGGGGGTGGGGGCGGTGCTGGACTGGTGGCGATGGCTGCGTTGGTGGTCGAGTTGGTGGGCGCGGTGTGGCAGCCCGTTGGGGCGAGAGTCGCCAGAGCGATTAAAACGATAGTGGATAAACTAAGGGCTGTGCGCGCGCGATTCACACTTTGATTTTAGTGTGTGTAGCACTGGGCTCGTTTATGCCGGGCGGGCGCGAAGATTTTGCGGTGATCTTTGCGCTGTAGCGGGTGGATGGTTCATCAGATAGCTGGACAGAAGGCTGACGATTTTAAAGACACATGAGGTTGCGATTGTGGATGGTGCATCGAAGGTGATGGGTTGGGAGGGGCCGATGATTGTGGTGAGGGGTTTGCGGAAGTCGCTGCGCACGGGTGGGGCGACGGTGGAGATTCTGCGGGGGATTGATTTTACGGTGGAGCGCGGGGAGTTTGTGGCGATCATGGGAGCGTCGGGGTCGGGGAAGTCGACGCTGCTGGGTCTGCTGGCGGGGCTGGATGATCCGACGTCGGGGAGCGTGGCGCTGCATGGGACGGTGATCAGCAACCTTGAGGAAGATAAGCTGGCGCAGTTGCGGGGGAAGACGATCGGGTTTGTGTTCCAGAGCTATCAGTTGATTCCGACGCTGACGGCGCTGGAGAATGTGCTGCTGCCATACGAGCTGAACGTCTCTCCGAATGCCGCAGGCGCTGATGCGGGCGGATGGAAGGCGGGTGTGGCGCGGGCTCGGGCGCTGCTGGATTCGGTGGGGCTGAGTGAGAGGGTGGACCATTATCCGGTGCAGCTCTCGGGCGGGGAACAGCAGAGGGTGGCGTTGGCGCGGGCGTTTATTTTGCGGCCGCCGATTGTTCTGGCCGATGAGCCGACGGGGAATCTGGACACGGTGAATGGGAAGCACATTCTGGAGCTACTGCTGGAGCTGAATCGGGTGGAGGGAACGACGCTGGTGCTGGTGACGCATGATCCGGCGCTGGCGGCGCAGGCGGGGCGGCGGATTACGCTGCGCGACGGGTTGGTGGTGAGCGACGAGGTGCAGGGTGCGGGCTCGCCGGTGAGCGTATAGATGGCGGGGCTTTCATACGGGACGGCGGCACGGATTGCTACGCGGGAGTTGCACTCGTCGCGGGGACGATTTGCGTTTGTGATTTTGTCGGTGGCGATTGGAGTGGCTGCGCTGACGGGCGTGCGGGGATTTTCGTCGGCGTTTCGAGTGACGCTGCTGCTGCGCGCGCGAAGCATTATGGCTGCGGACATTGCGGCGAGGACGTATATGCCGCCGACGCCGAATGAGCTGGCGGGAATTGAGGCGCTGCGAGCGGAGGGCAACGATGAGTCGCCGGTGACGGAGCTGCTGTCGATGGCGTCGGCGTCGACGGCGATGGACCCGCTGCTGGTGTCGGTGAAGGCGGTGGACCCGGCGAAGTATCCGTTCTATGGAGCGGTGGTGCTGGCGCCGGCGATGCCGTTGACGCAGGCGCTGACGGATACGACGGTGGCGGTGGGCGATGATCTGCTGCTGCGGCTGCATCTGAAGGTGGGGGATTCGATCAAGCTGGGGACCGAGGTGTTCAGGATCGCGGCGGTGGTGGAGGATGAGCCGGACCGGCTGTCGGGATCGTTTGCGGCGGGGCCGCGGGTGTTGATCTCGCAGAGGGCGCTGGCGGGGACGGGACTGGTGGCGCCGGGGTCGCGGGTGACGCGGAGATATTTGTTCAAGCTGCGGCAGGGGACGCCGGGGCAGGCGCTGTCGGATGCGGCGGTGGCGGCGCTGAAGACGCGGCTGGAGACGCTGCTGCCGGAGGCGCAGATTGCGGACTACCGCGAGGCGAATCCGGCGCTGACGAAGGCGCTGGATGGGGCGACGGGGTTGCTGTCGCTGATGAGCCTGGTGGCGCTGGTGCTGGGCGCGGTGGGCGTTGCGATGGCGATGCGATCGCACTTGCAGCAGCGGCTGGATTCGATTGCGATCATGAAGTCGCTGGGCGCGGGGTCGGCGCAGGTGATGAAGATTTACTTGCTGCAGACGCTGCTGCTGGGACTGGGCGGAGGCGTGCTTGGCGTGGTGCTGGGGATCGGCGTGCAGATGGTGTTTCCACTGTTTTTGGCGAAGCTGCTGCACCTGACGCCGACGCTGCAACTGGAGCCTCATGCGATTGGTTTGGGGCTGGGTGCGGGGCTGTTGACGACGCTGCTGTTTACGCTGCCGCCGCTGCTGGATATTCGCAAGGTGCGCCCGATTTTAATTCTGCGGCGCAATGTGGAGACGATGGACGATCCGTTTGCGACGCGGGTGGTGCGCAAGCTGCGGGGATCGGGGGCGCAGATTGCGGCGAGTGTGTTGATTCTTGCGGGGCTGGTGGTGCTGGCGACGCGGGTGTCGGATTCGCGGCAGGTGGGATGGACGTTTGCGGTGGGACTGGCGGTGTCGCTGCTGGTGCTGCTGGGGATGGCGGCGGCGACGCTGTGGTTGCTGCGGAAGTTTTTGCGCGGGACGGGATTGCGGCTGCCGTCGGTGCTGCGGCATGGGTTGGCGAATTTGTATCGGCCGGGAAATCCTTCGGCGGCGTTGCTGGCGGCACTGGGGCTGGGCGTGATGCAGATTGCGGCGGTGTACCTGGTGCAGCGTTCGATTGTGAACGAGATGCAGGTTTCGACGGCGGGGAATGTTCCGAATATTTTTCTGATGGATATGGGATCGGATGAGGTGGGCCGCGTGCGTGCGCTGCTGATGCAGCAGCCGACGGTGAAGGGCGAGCCGGAGATGATTCCGGTGGTGAGTTCGCGGCTGATGGCGATTAATGGCGTGGCGGTGGAGAAGTTGAAGTTGCAGCACATGGGGCGCGGCGGGTTGGGGTTGAATTTGACGTGGCCGGCGAGGGCGGATGCGCCGCCGGCGGGCGACTTGGTGGTGGAAGGGAAGTGGTGGACGGCGCAGCAGGCGGCGGACGCGGCGCAGCATCCGCTGGTGGCGATTGAGCGCGCAAGGGCGAGCCGGCTGAAGGTGAAGCCGGGTGATACGGTGACGCTCTCGGCACAGGATGAGGCGTTTACTGCGACGGTGGCGGCGGTGTATGAGGCCGATAGCCGCCATGCGTTTTCGCGCGCGGAGTTTATCCTGCCGCAGGCTGCGCTGGCTGGGTTGCCGGTGGTTTGGTACGGCGGCGTGCATTGCGATCCGAGCGCTACGGCAACGCTGCGGCGCGTGCTGTATGAACACTTCCCGACTGTGACGGTGATTGATGTGGCGGCAACGCTGGAGGTGATTCGACAGGTGATGCTGCAGGTGATTTATGTCATTCAGTTTCTGGCCGCGTTCAGCATCTTTGCGGGCATCGTGATTCTGGCGAGTGCGATTGCGGGGACGCGCTATCGGAGGATTCGCGAGGTGGTGGTGTTGAAGACGCTGGGTGCTACGCGGGAGCGGATCGCGTCAATCTTTTCGATTGAGTTTGCGGTGCTCGGATTGATTGCGGGTGCGGTGGGACTGGTGTTTGCGAATGTGCTGGGACGTTACTTGCTGGTGCATGTGCTGCACTTCGAGTATGCGTTTCAGCCGTGGTTGAACCTGGGTGCGTGGTTGGCGGTAGGCGCGATGACGGTGGCGGCGGGATGGCTGGCGAGCCATCGAGTGCTGGGGCAGAAGCCGCTGGAGGTATTACGCGAGGAGTAGTGGCGTTGCGAGTGTGGCGGCTTCGGGCGTGCTGGAGGTTCAGGTGCGCTTAACGATGAAGACGGTTTTGTCGTCGATGAGGGCTTCGTCGCCGGCTTCGCGGAGAACCTCGTCCTGCTGGAGAGCAAACTCCATGAGTGCCTCGCAGATGCTGCGGGCGGACTCCTGGTGGTGTTGCTGGAGGATGGTTTGCAGGTGCGCGCGGACCTGAGGGTCGCTGCCGTCGTAGAGGCCATCCGTGTAGAGGATGAGGATGTCGCCGGGGCTGATAAGGGTGATCTCGGAGATGTCGTCGGAGTTGATGCGGTGGTCGCGCAGACTCATGGAGAAGTAGCGTGTGCGATCTGGATGATCGGCGGGGAGTTGCAGGCCGAGCGCGAGGAATTGCGCCATGTGGTCTTCGTGCACGTCCACCAGCCGAGCATACTTTGCAGAGAAGACCAGCGGAGGAGGATGGCCGAAGTTGGCGAAGCGGAATTGGCCGCCGGGACGGACTTCGCCGTAGAGCATCGTGGCGATCTCGCGGGTTTGTTCGGTCTCGCTCATGCCGAGCGCGTTGCGTGCGGTGACGGATTGCGCAAGCCTCAGATTCAGATTCTCGAAGAGCTTGGGCGTAGTTTTTCCGTAGCGATCCAAATCGGTAAGCATCAACGCGTGGAAGGTGTCGTGAACGGTGGAGGCGATCTTTGCCGAGATGATTCCGTGGCCCTGCGCATCGACGATGAGAATTCCAGCGGTGGAATAGAGGTCATGGAGGTCTTCGGCGACACGTAACTGCTCGGAGCTTCTGGCGAAACGGTACTCGGGATCCATCTCCGGCTTATAGTCGGGGCGGGAGCGCAGCCACTGGAGGTGGTCGTCGACAGAGTTGCGGATGGGAAGGCCGGGAGGCAGAGGTTCGAGGAACTCGACGGCGAGACGTTGGGCGCGCTCGATGCGGGCGTCGATGTCGTAGCGCTGCTGGAAGTTGATGTACTCGAAGAGGTCGCCGCCGACGATGCCGGCAGGGACTGAGGTGCCGAACATCTCGATGCCAGAGATGTGGGGGATGGCGCCTTCGACGGGCATGAGTCGCTGACGCAGATATTCGTCGATGGTTGTAACGCTGGGAGTGTTCGGCATGGGAGAGTCTATGATTGGCCCTTCGAGTTGCTCTCCCAGAGTAGCGCATCCGGAGGCGAGGATCGCATGGGTTGGAGTGCTGGCGGAATCAAGAAGGGAATGAGATTACGGCGCGAGCGAGACTGCATCACGCGAGGCCTGTTGATGGCAGAGGTTGACCCGTGAGGCTATCCCCCGTACACTCACAGAGGCGGCTGATTGTGGCTCCCGCCGAGCCTGCAGCTGCCGATAAAACCTGTATTGCCCCCTCGTTCAATGGTAGGACTGACGACTCTGACTCGTCCAATCGGGGTTCGAATCCCTGGGGGGCAACCAAAACCATGCAAACGCGCCCACAAGGCGCGTTTTTCTTTACCCCTCGCAGCACTTCTGCGCACCTCCTAGATCCATCCAAACCTATCATTATGGGCAACTTATAAGTCGAGCTAACGGACAATCGCCGAAATGCGTCGTCTGAGGAGGTGCGTTGCCGTGCCAGGACAGCCTTGAATAAAGTGGGGTACAGATGGGGGTACAATTTTGCTGAAAGTGGGGTACGGCCCGGTTCGGCGTACTTTAAGGAGAAATCATGGCGCTAACGGATACCGCCGTACGGGGAACGAAACCCAACAAAAAGCCTTTCAAGATGTACGACCGCGATGGTTTGTTTCTTTTGGTGAACCCGAGCGGATCGAAGCTGTGGCGTTGGCGTTACCGCTTCGAGGGCAAAGAGAAACTCATGGCGTTAGGTGAGTATCCGCTCGTAAGCCTCGGTCAGGCCCGCGAACTCCACCTTGCTGCCCGTAGGACGTTCGCAGCGGGGAGCGATCCGATGGCGGAGCGCAAAGCGGAGGGCGAGGCCAAGCAGAGGGAAATCGAAGCTCGGCAGCGGGAAGCGGACAACAGCTTCGAGAACGTAGCCCGTGAGTGGTGGAAGTGGTGGTTGATCGGCAAGTCGCCACGGCACGCGGATACCACCCTGCGGCGTTTGGAAGCGGACGTGTTCCCGGCTTACGGACACAAGTCGATCAATTCGGTAACGGCCGCAGATGTGCGCGAACTCATGATCCTGGTGGAGAAGCGGGATGCGCGGGACGTTGCCAAACGTATCCACGAGACGACATCGCAGATCTTTCGCTTTGCAGTCGCTCGTGACATTGCAACTCGGAACCCTGCTGCAGACTTCAAGCCGAGGGACATTTTGGCCGAGGCCCAGACTCAGAACCGTGCTCGTGTGGATGCTAAAGAGTTGCCCGAACTGCTTGCAAAAATTGACGACTACAACGGGGACGCAGTCACTCGGCTAGCAATGAAACTGATGACGTATACCTTTGTTCGGACCAGCGAAGAGATCGAAGCGCCCTGGTCGGAGTTCGATCTGGACGAGGCCCGTTGGACCATTCCGGCGGATCGCATGAAGATGAAGACTCCGCATATCGTTCCGCTCTCTCGTCAAGCTGTGGAAGTCCTGCAGGCGCTCAAGCAGATTACCGGCAATGGTCACTTTGTATTTGCGGGCGCGCGTGACAAGAGAAAGCCCATCAGCAACAACACGATTCTGTACGCGCTCTATCGTCTTGGCTATCGGGATCGTATGACCGGACATGGGTTCCGCGGACTCGCCTCAACAATCCTTCATGAGCAGGGATTCGAGGAAGCGCATATCGAGTTGCAACTTGCCCATACAAAGCGCAACAAGGTGGCCGCCGCCTACAACCACGCAAAGTATCTCAGCCAACGGTCAGCCATGATGCAGTGGTGGGCTGACTACCTCGACGCACAGCTCGCCAAGGGCAGAAACGCACTGGTAGTTTAGGCGCATCTCTTTGAAGCTTGCCACGCGCTTCGGCCCGACCGCTGGGGCATGCGCCTTCCGCCAGGCAGAGGCTCCGCCAATCGTGAAGCGCGAATGCGTTCTGTCGCCCAGGTCGTGACTTCGGACTTTACCCAGGCCACAGTTCTTGGTCCCAAATGGATAGGCGCTGGAAAACTGTGAGCACGAATCAGTTCGTACAGGCTCGACTTTGATAGGCCGGTTACGCACCTGACTTCAGGGAGGCGCAAGAAGCGTATTTCATCTGAATTGACTGGTTCTGGGATGCTCATAGGAACTCTCCTTGGACAGACGTTCGTATCGGTTTGCGTGGACGGTGCGCGACACCCCTTGTTGCCTGGACTTCAGAGCCGCCGAGCTGCGTCAGATCTGTCATGCGTGCACTGCATTCTCAGGCTTACGTTTGCGACTGCTGAAGTCCAATCGTCATTTGGTATGACCCGATAACGAAACGTGATCGAAAGAAACAGCAGAATCTTCGATTCAGTCAAATTACCCAAGTAACATTTTGAGAAAGATATCTGCCATTCATAGATTTCCCGTTTGTTTGGAGTAGTTTACGGGTACGCATCAGCTGATCGCGCATTCTACGGTCCGCCGAGTATCGCCAAAAAAGGTTGGTGCCCATCATGTATGAAGGACCTGAGTTTCGCCACCTCGTCTCATTCGTTGCAATTGCAGAAGAGTGCAGTTTCACCAGAGCCGCCGAGCGCCTTCATATCGCACAGCCTGCGCTCACCAACCACATCAAGCAGCTTGAAGACGGCCTTGGAGCAATCCTATTTAGGCGGGTTCCGGTAGGGGCCGAACTCACCGAACCTGGGCGTAGGTTCCTCCCGGTTGCACGTCAGATGCTTCACATGCGCATGCACGCAGTGAGAGCCGCCTCGCGCGCAGGTGCTGAAGTGGAGTGGCCGCTGCGACTTGGCTATTCGCCATACATGAACCATGACGTTCTTACGGAGGCGCTCAAAGCCTATGCAGAGATCGTTCCCGATGGCAGGTTTTTATCTTCCAGTGACTGCACGGCGGAACTGCTGGCGATGTTGCACGATGGTCGCCTGGATGCCGCTATTGTGACACTCCCAGCGACAGCTCCTGAGCTATCAAAACACCCCATCTCCGAACACAGCTTGTTGATTTGTCTGCGGAAAGATGACCCTTGTGCGTCGCTGACTGCAATTCCAAAAGAAGTCGTGGCGGAGCGTCTGTCGATCATGTTTACGCGGCACTCGCATCCCGAGCTGCACGACTACATCATGCGAAAGTTCAACCGGGCTGGTATGTCAATCGAGCCTGTCGACACCTTCTCAGCGCCCGCCGAGATGCAGTTCATGGTGAAGACACGAGGATGCTTCGGACTAATCCGAGAAGGTGTACCTTTGGACGTTGCGCTGACGACACGTCCCATGGAGGGCTTCACCCTGCGTATTGGAACTGCCCTGCTGTGTCGGAAGGAGCTTCAGCGGCCGGTGTTGCCACTGCTCGCCTACAGAATGGCCCAAGCCTCCGGTCACGAAGCGGACCTGAACATCCCCAAGAAGCCTGTTCGACGGCTTTGGGAGAACGACTCGGGTGCGCTGAGGAAGCAAGGATGAATCGCTGCATCGCTCCATAACGAAGTGCTATCGGGCGATATCAAATCACGATTGGACGCATCTACAAGCTGACGGTAATGTCACGGCATATCACGACTGAATCGCAGTCGTTGGAGGATGCCGATGATCCGCAGGACTCGTTTACTCAATCGCCCCAAACCGACCCTTCCCAAGCTCCGCGCGCTGTGCAGCGAGGCGAAGCCCATGGTTGCCAGCGCCATCCGCCTCCTGGCTCCCACTCTGCTTGCACTGACATCTGTCAGTGTTGCCCACGCGCAGGGCACGATGGATTTCTCCGGGGCGACAACCTTGATGGCAACCTTCAAGACCTTCGCGATGTATGCCGGCGCGGTCATTTGTCTCGGCGGACTGATCTTCGCGGGCATTCGGATGATGTCGGGAAGATTTCAGGATGCTATCCCCGGACTCTTCGGCGCGCTGTTTGGTGCTGGAGTTCTCGGTTGGGGAGCTGGCTGGATCGGCTCGCTGACCGGGCAGTCGATGTAGGAGGTACATCGGCCATGGCTCGTCGAGGAGAACCGCAGGCAATCAATCAAGCGCTGAATCGTCCCCGAGCCAAGCTCGGACTAGACCTCACAGCATGGATGGCGATCGTATTCGTCTGCATTGCGGTTTTCCTCGTCGGCTTTCGATTCGTGGCGATGATGGCATTCCCCACGCTGGCTGTCGGTGCGTGGCTCATCATCCGCAAACACCCGAAGATGTTTCAACTGTGGGGCCTGAGCCTCAACCAGAAGAGCTACTATGATCCGCGCAAACACTGAGCAGACCACATACGTTCCGTGGTTCGCAAAGGCCGGCGCGGCTTCCAGCATTGTGCCCATCGCGCGGTTCGTCAACGACCAGAGCTTCGCGCTGAAAGGCGGAGGTTATGGATGCCTGTTCTCTCTGACTGGCGTGGACGAAGAGGGGCTGACGGACCAGGAGCTTGAGTCGCATCTTCGGATGATCGAAGGAGCTTTGCGTGGCTTGCCGGAGGGCGCTTGCCTCTATCAGTACACACGCGTGCGCTCCGGGTTCGACCTGCCGCGTCAACTGCTTTATGAGAACCCGGTCACGCACACGTTTGTGACCGACCGGCTTGAGTTCCTGGAGAGCACGGCAGGCTTTCGCAGAATCGACCTTCACTGGTGTCTGACGGTCGAGCCGTCGAACGTGAAAGCGTTCGAGCGGAAGCCCGATGACAACGCGGCATCGACATCGCAGATGCTGGCAGAGCTGCAGAAGACAGCGTCGTTGCTCGTGGGCAATCTCAGCAGTTCCATCGGCCTACGCCTGCTCGGCAAGCAGGGCGTATTTCAGTTCTTCAGCTATCTGTTCAACCTCGAAGACTGGGCAGAGCGGGGAGAGCTTCACGCCGATACCGGCGTAGACCGCCAGATCGTACACACTCCCGTGTCCTGGGAGAGCGATCATCTGCGGATCGGCAGACGGTTTGTGCAGATGTACTCGCTGAAGACGACGCCGGAGGCATCGCGTCCCTGCCTGTTTGCGGACCTGCTGAAACTCGATTGCGACAGCCTCTTGTGTACGACGTGGCGACCGAAGTCTTCTGCTACGGCTCGGCACGAGATCGACCAGCAGGAGAAGTTCATCAGCTTCTTCAAAGTCGGAGTTCTGTCTCGTGTGATGGCCGGAAAGGATACGGCCTCGCTCGACACCGGAGCCGGTGCCAAGGCTGCCAACAACGCCGTCGATGAGCTGAGCGATGTAATCCGGGCACTCGATAAGAAGGCTCACGGCGAATTCTCCCTGTGTCTGCTGATCGCGGCTCGGAGCGTGGCAGAGCTGCACACGATCTCTCCCACTGTGCATCGCGTCTTCGTCGAAGCACGTGCCCAGGTGATGGAAGAGACGCTGGGAAATCTCTCAGCCTTCTATGCCCTGTTTCCAGGTAACGGGCGGTTCAATGTCTTCCCGATGTGGCTGGCCGAAGACCATCACGCGCGGCTGTCTTCGATCTTTGCCCCGAGCCTCGGTCATCCGCACTCAGATGATCTCGACGCCGAGTACCTGAACATCTTCGAGACACGCACGGGCACACCCTTCTTTCAGGATGCGTATGTGGATGGGGTTCGGGTGCAGCTCATCCTAGGTCCTACGGGCAGCGGCAAGTCGGTGACCGGGAACCTGACCATCGCCCACGAGCAGAAGTACAACGGGTTCACCTACATCTTCGACATCGGTGGGAGTTATGAGAGTGTCGTCGAACTCTATGGCGGGCGGGTAGACCGCATCGGCAAGGACGGTCCACGGGTCAATCCATTCACGCTGGACCCCACCGAAAGCAACATCCAGTTTCTTTACAGCTTCATCAAGCTGCTGCTCACCAACGGTGGCGCTACGCTGGAGCCCGAGGACGACGATGTGATCCACAAAGGCGTGCAGGACATGTACCTGCTCGAAGCGTCGAACCGTCGCCTCTCGAACCTGTTTCTGCCCAAGAAACTCGACCGGTATCTCTCGAAGTGGGTAGGGCGCGGTGTCTACAGCGCGATCTTTGACAACGTGGAGGACAGCCTCTCGCTGTCCCGTGTGCAGTGCTTTGACTTCCAGGGAGTGAACAACGCCCAGTATGCCGACCTGATCGAGCCCTTGATGGTCTGGCTGTTGCGGCGCATCAACGATGTGCTCTACAACCCCGCCAATCTGGGTGTTCCCAAGCACATCCTCATCGAAGAGATCTTCTCTTCGATGAAGAACAAGCAACTGCTTGATGGCGCGCTCGCTTCGATCAAGACCGTGCGCAAGAACCTTGGCGGCGTGACCATGATCGGTCAGAGCGCTGAGGACCTTGGGACGAACGCGGACTCGATTGTGAACTCCTGCACATCGTTCCTCTTCCTGCGCGATGCGACCTTCAACCGGAAGCGGTATGCCGAGTTGTTCAAGATGACCGAGCAGCAGCTCGCTCTCTTCGAGAGCTTGCAGGACCGCGAGGCGCTGTATATGCGCCGCGATGGGCTGACCAAAGTTGTGAAGCTGAACCTCGACAGCCGCAGCTACGCGGCGTTCTCGACGAAGCCGAAGGACCGGGTTCGCCGGTCGAAGTTGATTGCCAGGTATGGACTCACGGAAGGAATCACCCGCTTCGCAGCGGGCGACACCGAGTAACGCCAGAAAGGACAGTACCTATGAAGCCGCTCATCCCGATCGTCATCTCGCTTGGAGTCACGTTGGCGTCACTGCCACTTTGCGCGGCCACGCCAGTACACCCACTGCTTCCCAGTGCGCCGCGCGCGGTCACTGTCTCAGAGTCGCAGACCCCGCCTGTGATCCGCGCGGGCCTGCTGCAATCGACGCTCATCGTGCTGCCCGTTGAGGAGAAGGTCGCCAATGTCTTCGCCGGGGATACGGTGGACTGGGTGTTCGATGGCGGCCACGTGGCCTCGCGCTTTATCAGCGTGAAGCCGAAGACTGCAAATGGATCGACAGACATCCACATCGTCTCTGACCACGGCAACGAGTACACGCTGCAGTTGCGCGAGATATCGAACGATGACGATCCGCACTACGACTCGAAGGTATTGGTCGAACCAGGCGACAAAGCGGGTCGGGACCGGCTGACACAGTTGCCGGTCTTCGTCCCGGCAGCCGAGCTGGATAAAGCCAAGCTCGATGCGGCGCAAGCACAGGCGGCTCAGGCCGCGACGTTGAAGGCGGAGCAGAGCAAGGAAGAGACCTATCGAAGCCAATACCCCGGCTCGCTGCACTTCGACTACGTGTGGGACGAGAAGAAGGGCAAGGAGCTTGGCCTGCAGCAGATATGGCACGACGACCGGTTCACCTATCTGCGCGGCCAGTTCCAGGAGACGCCTGCTTTGTACGAGGTGAAAGACAAGAAGCCGTCGCTGATCAACTTCGACTTCAACGACGGGCTGTACACGGTGCCGAAGGAAGTGGATGCGGGTTATCTGACCATCGGGAAGCAGAAGGTGGAGTTTCATCGCACGTCGGAGGGGAGATAGCCATGAATGAGCCTATCGAACAGGTCGGGGCCACGGTGCCGGACCAGCCCGAGTCGAAACCGCCGCTCAGGAAGGGTATGCCGATGGTGATTGCGATGATCGTCATCGTCGGTGTGATCGGAATTGCGAACATCTCCAGCCTCCTGAGCGGCAACAAGGAGGCCGCAGCGAAGAGTGCGCTGACGATCAGCCCCACCACGCCCAACGCGCAGCAGGTTTCGAGCTTCGAGACGCAGCAGCAGGCGCAGGCGCGGCACGATGCCGATGAACATCAGCGGCAACAGGAGCTTGCCGCTACTATGCAGCAGCTCCAGCAGGAGCAGGATGTTCCCGGCCCGGAGTCGGCCACCACGCCGGCGATGACCGCAGCGCAGCGCGACTCCATCTATGGGAACAGCTTGAATGCACCGCAACATACCTCCAACGTCTCGGAGGCCCAGGCGGAAGCGAAGCAGCGGCGGCTCGCCGTCGAGAAGCAGGCACAGGACGCATTGAACAGCGACACCGTGGCGATTGACTTCTCGCATGGTGGCTCAAACTCTTTACCTGCTGTACTCGCCGAAAGGCAATCTGCAATCGACACAGCGCGGAGTGAGGACAACGCAGCGAGGCCGGCATCCGTGGATACGGCCTCTGCGACCACCTCCAAATCCGATCCGATGTCCCAGTATCCCTTCGACCAGTACCAGGGTCGGCTCTACCGGATCTTCGAGGGCACAGTGCTCGAAGGCGTCGTTACCAACCACATCGACGGCGGCTTCGCCGGCCCCATCCTCGTAATGCTGACGACGGACTACTACTCGCACGATCACCAGCAACTGCTGATGCCGCAGGGTACGCGCCTGATTGGAACCGTGCAGAGTGTCGGCAACTCCGAGCAGCGCAAGATTTTCGTGACCTTCCATCGCGCCGTCTGCCCGGATGGGTTCTCGCTCGACTTCGACAAGTATCTGGGTCTTGACCAGATTGGTACGACTGGTCTCGCTACAAAGGTTGATCACGGCTATCTGCTGGCCTTCGGTGCCGCAGCCGCCATCGGCGGACTCGGCGGGCTTGCCCAGATCGGTAACAACGGCAGTGTGCTGACCCCATCGACCGAGATTCAGAACGGCATCTCCGAGCAGTCAGCCGCCGAGGGCGAAGAGGTGCTCAACCACTTCCTGAACCGCCTACCGGTCATCACGCTCAAGGAGGGCTCTCGCGCCCGTGTGTACATCGGGCGCGACATCCTCATCCCTTCGTACGCGGAGCATCGCGTCGATCCCACGCTGTAACGAAAGGAGGATACCGTGCGAATCGCCCTCGTCAGGCCGAAACGGGCAGTCATCGTCTGGACCGTCATGTTGCTGGCTGTGGCGCTTCTGATTGCGGCGGGCGAGTATCTGTCTCTCGCACGGGTGGGTGCCAGTGTGCTTGAGTTCGTCGGCAACCTCATCAGCTCGTTTCACAGCAACCTGTGGAGCCGGCTCGATCCGACGTATTCCCATTGCTTCTGAACATCTCTGTCATGGAGGCTTCTATGCAGATCTCACGCAAGTACCGTAAATGGCTCATCGGAGGCGGTCTGCTGCTACTGACCACTACGCCGAGCTTTGCCCTCTTCGGGCTCGGCGACATCGTCTTCGACCCGACCAGCTACGCGAGTCTGTTCGCGCAGCTCACCACGCTGGAATCGCAGTACATGATGCTCAAGAACAACATCGAGCACTTCTCCTTCAAGCAGCAGTGGCAGACCACGCTGCAGACGCTGGAGAACGTAAACGTCCGCAACAGGTTTGGTGAGACCAGCGGGATGACGACGGCGCTCAACAGCAACTCGCCTTCGGCATCGACGGCGGGATGGACGGCAGCGACCGTTCCGGTCAGCTCCGACCTCGCCAGCTACGCGGGCAGCCAGGCTACCGGCAGCCCGCAGATGGCCCAGCTTGCGATGGTCGAGATGTCCGATGCCGTCTCGCCGGACTGCCTGACGGCAGTCGGTCAGTACCGCGCAGCCCGCGCCCAGAACAACGATGCGAGCAGCAGTCTGGCAGCCAACCAGTTCGACACTTCGAGTGGTACCAACAGCGAGGTTCAACAGCTCAACCTGCTCAACGCAGCCGAGGCGCAGAAGATGACTGAGATGCAGGCCCAGGGCACCATGCAGGCCTGCCTCGCGGCGCAGATGGCTGTGGCCAACATGCAGCAGCGTAATGCCGCTGCTGCCGATCTCAATAACGCCGTCTTCGTGCAGGTGCAACATGCTACGCACGATATGAGCGCAACCAGCGAAAGCAACACCTGGCAGACGTACCTTCCGTAGGAGCCGTGATGTTCAAGCTGCTGAACATGAAGCTATTGCTTGCCATCCTTGCGACGCTGGCGGTTCTCGCCAGCGCCGCGATCTACCAACGCCATGAGGCCGCGAAGGCCGAAGCGGCAGCCGAGCGGCAGAAGCAGTATGACGACGCTTTTCGCAAACGGGTCGAGGAAGACAAGCGGAAGCACAGCTCCGCTGCCGGCAATGAAAGCAAGACCTGGAACACCTATATCCCGTAGTTGACGAGGAAGTGAGTTGATATGAGCGCCGTCATCGTTCTCGCACAGGCACTGCCGTCCGCATCCTCGGGCATGGACTGGCTCTACCAGTTCACGAACAACCTGACCAATCTCACCACGCAGAACGGCGGCGCGCTCACGCAGCTCGGGCTGACTGAGTTGAGTTGTATCGCCCTGTTCACGTTGATCAGCATGGTCATCAACTGGAACACCAGTTCGATGACCTTCCGGCTGCACCATCATCCTGTGCAGGCTGGCGACCTGACCAACTTTCTCATGAAGCTGATTGTGTGCTGCCTGCTCGAAACCTACTGGGTGAACCCGTTCCCCGGCGCTAGCTTCGGGATCAACCACTTCTTCAGCTACATCGCCCAGGCGATGGTCGCGGCCTTCGACCAGCACTCCCTGGATCAGCTTCTCCAGCTACTCAAGACGGCTGGTGACGGGACGGCGATGCCGTCCTTCACCGCGCCGGTCGAGATCCTCTGCTACGTCCTCGTCCAGATCATGCTTGGCATGGCGTCAGCCATCCTGTTCGTCATCAACTGTAGCGCCTTCATCCTGTACGGCGTCACCGCGCTCTTTGGCCCCGTCTTCATCCCGCTGCTGATGACGCAGAGTTTCAAGGCCAAGTTCTTCCACTTCCTCGACGTACTGATCAGCTTTGCCATGATCCGAGCCGTCGCCGCCGCGTTCATCTACGTGTGGGCCGGGTTTATGAACGGCTTCCTGCAGCAGACCTTCAACGGCAACTATTCGATGGCGATGTGGATTGCCAATCTTATCCCTTGCTTGATGGTTTTCGTCGCGTTCATCATCAATATGCTGTTCATTCCGAGTATGACGCAGGCCATCTTCGGAGGAGCTGCTGGCATGGCAGGAAGCATCGGAAGTGCCGTCGGAAAACTAGCATCTACGGCGGCCGTTGCGGGAGGAGCCTAAATGTTCTGGTATCTGATGGATGTTCTCGCGCTCAAAAAGCTGGGGCTGGCCCGACCACTCCGCTATCTGTTCCTACTGTTTCTGTTGGGATGCCTCGTCGTGGGCATCATCTACGCAGCCGTTGTCTTCCACGCCGTCTCGGAGAGGAGTCAGCATCCCCATGTCCACACGCACAGCACTCATTGATTACTCGCTCACGCCATCGCAGGCGACGCTGGCCGACCAGATTGGCAATGAGGTTTACTCCTCGCACTACGCTGAGCGTAGAACCTACCGGCTCATCCTTGGTTGCGGCACCGCACTTCTCTGCGGTTCTATGTGGCTGAACTTTGCGCTTGCCCATCGTCCTATCGCAAATCGTTACATCCGCATCGACGAGATGGGACGTGCTCAGGCGATCCAGTACACCGACCTCAACTACAGCCCCCGTGAAGGCGAAGTCCGAACCTATCTCACCGATTGGGCGAACTATCGCTACACCATCAACCGGGAGACGATTGCGAAGAAGTATCCGCTGAACTATTACTTCCTCTCAGGGCCGCTGGCGTCGCAGCTCATGGCGTCCGACAACGAGAACCATCTTGTCTCCCAGGTTACGGGTGGGCAGGTGGAGACGAGCGACGTTCAGGTCCGCAATGTCACCATCACGTCGATGTCCGAGGAGACGGTGCAGGGCGTCACCATCGCGCGCGGAACGGCGCTTGTGACCTTCGACAAGCTCTTCTCCGAAGACCACTCCCGCGAGCCGCGCACGGAGCACTGGCTGCTGTCGGTGACGTACTACCTGAACCCGAAGCAGGTCAGCGATCAGTCACGGATTTACCCGCAGTATGAGTTCATCAATCCGCTCGGATTGACCATCACCGAGTTCCACGAGAATCGCGTCTCTGTTGACCCCATGACATCGGGCAGCACCGGTGTGAACCCCAATGGCATCGCGCAGCCGGCGAAGGAGGTTGCTCGATGAGCTTCCAGCTCATACTTCCGTTCTTTCCCGAGGAGCTGCAGCAGCTCTTACTGGATCCTTCCATCTCCGACTTGATGATCAACGGAACGACGGGAGTCTTCGCCGATCGCGGTGGAGTCGTCGAGCACATTCCGCTGGCCAAGCCGTACAGCAACGACCGCTTGCAGGCGGCCATTGAGCGTGTGGCGAGGATTCTGGGTCAGGACCTAACCAGCCAGAATCCGATCCTCAATACACGCTTGCCTGACGGCTCGCGTGTGGCTGTCGTCGGCGCGCCATCTTCGATCAACGGGCCGACCCTCACGATCCGCAAGTTCAACCGCTGGTACAGCTCGGATGAGCTGGTAGAGGCGGGCAGTCTCGACATGCGAGCAAGAGACGCCGTTCTGGGGCTGATTGCCCGGCGGAAGAACGGCATCATCAGCGGTGGAACTGGTTCGGGTAAATCGACGTTGATGAAGGCGCTCCTGGACCATGTTCCGCTGCACGAACGACTGGTTGTCATTGAGCAGCCAGCAGAGTTGAAGATCGCCCATCCCAACGCTGTTCGCTGGGAGGCGGTTGACGCGATCCCGGGTCAGGTTGCCATCACGCCGAGCCAGCTTGTTGCTGCTGCATTGAGACATCGCCCCGACCGCATCATCATGGGTGACATCCGCGACGAGTGCGGTTATGACCTGCTCCAGGCGATGAACACGGGTCATGGTGGAACGTTGTCCACGTTACACGCGGACTCTGCCATCGACGCGCTGGACAGACTGGCGGACATGGCCCTGAGTGCGAGGACGAATCTTGACCAGGCATTTGTCCGGTCGCAGACCGGTAAAGCCGTGGACTTCGTACTGCATTGCGAGCGCAATCCAGAGGGCCGCCGCCGCGTGCGCGAGTTGATTACCGTGGCCGGATACAGTCACGCCGACCAATGCTTCCAGACGGAGGACATCTATCGTGCTTCCGCCGCCTGAGCGTCAGGCAACCAGCTAAGGAATCCAACCCTAATCGAGGTCACTTCGATGGTCGAACATGCTGCCAGATCGGCTGCACAACCCAACTCGTCTCTGAAAGCGCCCCGCGTGGCGTCCGAGAGCTCCCGGACACACCGGAGGGCGTGCTCACAGCCGTCCTTCCGTGGAGTCATTGCCACGGAGATGGTTGCAGTTGGAGCGAACTTCCAGCGCCGTCATCGAGCGTGTGACTTCAGTGCATTCGGGGTTCATCCGACTCGTATCCCGTCCTCTGTTCGGGTTCACGCTTCGGGCCTGTCCTGCGCCCGGCGGCAGGCTCGCTCTTCTGCTTCCGCTAAGCGGCCCTACGGGTTACGGTTTCCAGCTTCGCCGGACCCTCCGTAAATGCAGAGCTTCGGCCTTGGGAGCAGGGTCCACTCGCTGGCTTCGCCAAGGGTGACCCGAGCAGCTTACGGGAAATCAACGAAACGGAGATCACCACCATGTACTCAAACAAAGTCACCCTCATCGGATTCATCGGTGCAGACGCGGAAGTTCGCACCAACAACGACCGCAGCCTCACCACCCTCTCGCTGGCAACCAAGAGCTCCTACAAAAAGAACGGCAAGTACATCGAGCACACCGAATGGCACCGTTGCGTCGTCTTCGGCAAGCTCGGTGAGTTCGCCGCCACGCTCAAGAAGGGCGCTCACATCCAGGTCGAGGGCGAGCTGCGCAGCCGCAAGTACGACAGCACCAGGACCAACACCGAAGTGACCATCTGGGAGATCCGGGTGAACTCGATTCTCAAGTTGGACCGTGCCGCCAAAGCAGCGGTGGAAGACGACGACGAAGTCGCCGAGGAAGAGACCGCATAGGCCCTTTCCGTGACTGCGGGGAGCCCGGCAACCACCGGGCTTCTTCGCCCGCTAAAGCCCGCTGTATCCCGCTCGCAACGCAAACCGGATTGGAGATGGTTCGATGACAGACACAGCCAAAGACTTTCTCGCCCGTTGCTTCGCTCCGGGCGAGACGATTGCTCTCCTGCTGCGCACGGAGAGCCCGGCCAGGACGCAGCAGCGTGTGGTCACGCTGGAGCAGGCGCTTGCGCCTCGTTATCTCGGCTGGCTTGCGTATGAAAATGGCAACGGCGCGAACGTCTATGTGGCTGCCAATCCGCTTCGCTCTGGGAGCCGCAGACGCACCAAGGAGTGCATCGCTTCCGTCCGCCATCTGTACCTTGATCTTGACGAAGATGGCGACACCCGGCTCGCTGCGCTCCGGGCGTCGAAGGCCGTGCCGGTTCCGTCAGTTGTTCTCTCCACTTCGGCCGGCAAGTATCAGGTGCTCTGGCGCGTCGAAGACTTCGACCTCTCCACACAGGAGATTATGCTCAAACGGCTCGCCATAGCCTTCGGCGGCGATCCGGCCTGCACCGACTGCAACCGGGTGCTCCGTATCCCCGGTTTCTTCAACTGGAAGTACTCGCCCGCTCACTGCGTCGCGGTCGAATATCCCTCCGATGCAACCTACAGTTCTGCGGACTTCCGTTTGCCGGAGGTGGACCAGCCGGTTGCTCTCCAGCTTCATACCCGAGCGCGTCGTTCCACCTCGCGCAAGGGCAGCCACTCCGAACAGGATTGGGCGTGGGCCTGCCATGAGCTTGCCCATGGCAAAGAGGCGACAAAGTTGACCCACGAGCTTGCCTCACGTCGCTCCGACAAAGCCAATCCGCTGTACTACGCACAGCGGACCATTGACGTTGCCTCCGCACGTCAATGGTTTCTCGAAGGCGCTCCCATTGACGACGTCATCACGGTGCTCGAAGAGCGTCGTCGTTTCGAGCTTCCGGCTGCACTTTGCTGCGCCCGCGCGCGGGAGATTGCCGCGACTGCCCAGCGGATGATTGCGCGCAAAGAATTCGCTTGATCGTGTCACCCAAAGGAGAACGAAATGCCACTACTTGAAGTCGTCCAAACCCACTACCTCAGCGCCTCAATCCGACTCACGGAGCCGACCGCGACTCAGGTTGATCAGTATGCCGCATTCATCCATGCTTCCGGCAACGATGTCGTCGAGCAGGCGCTCGCCTACGTGTTCGCCAAAGACCGTGAGTTCCAGGAGTTCCTTCGTACCCCGGAAGCGCAACGGTTTACGCCGACATTGCGCGTGCGCAGAGCTTCGGTAAATGAGTCTGCGGAACCGTCCGTAAAGAAGCCCGTTTCCGCAGCGTCTCCGGCGCCCCAAGCACCGGCATCTGCGGCGGCTTCGAAAGCATGAGCCTCCTCACAAACCCGTGGCAGAACCACTGCGGTGCTGCGCACCGGAAGAATGTTGACACTCCATCCCTCGGAGGGTGTCGTTTTAGCCGAAAGCGGATTACTGTTGTCATCCGTTTTGGGATCAATGACTTAACGAGGGGCTGATTACAGCTGTAATCCGTTGATTTCAGTTGTAATCGGCCTCTTTTGGAGGTTCCATGCCCATCGCGACCGCACCAAATGTCCTCGCCCCTCAGAGCCGTCCGCAGCGGTCGCGAGGGCGCAGCGCCCGTGACTCTTGCGTCAGTTCCCGCGTGACCGAGGAGGAACTGCGGTGCCTGGAGAAAGCTGCCGCCGACAACGGAAAAGCTGTGAGCGAATGGGCGCGTGAAGTACTGATCGAAGCTGCCCAGCGCACCGGCCCAGATGTAGTCCTGGTGGAACTCGTCGCCACGCGCATGTTGCTGGTCAACATGCTGAAGATGATCGGGCAGACTCGTGCTTTACCCGAGGCTGAATACACGAAAATCCATGCGGAAGTGCAGAAGGTGAAGCGCCGGATCGCCCGCGAGCTGGCAGAGCAGACAGATCGGTTGAACAGTAAAAAGGAGAACTAGACCATGGCATCGTCCTGGGGCAGAAAAGAAACCCTCATTACACCGCCGACCGTGCCGGTCTACACCCTCACGGCATTTGGGGTTTCGGTCATGTGCCTCTGCTTCTTCGCATGGCAGAGGGTCGCGTTTTCCATGCCGATCATGCAGCGGAGCTACTTGACGGAGTACGTCCGCGCTGCCGTGGGCTCGGCTTTTCATCAGGGCGGCGAGTACCGGCTCGTCTATCTCGACGGAGCGAAGAAGAGGCAGCCGCGTATTGCCCTGCCAGTCGATTTCGAGGACGGCCAAACGACGCTCCCGAACGGAAAGACCGTCCCTGTCCAACTCACCGCTTTACCGAAGGCGCAGGGCTATCGGTGGTTCGGGCGCAGCTTGTCGCAGAGGTTCCAGGATGCCTCGCTGTATCGTTGGCTTCGCTTTACGTTCTTCAATGGCCAGAGTATTCCGCGCCTCTTCCTTTTGAGTTACATCGAGGCCGGGGTGCCATTCGCCATCATGCTCTGGTTCTCCGTCCCCGCCGATATCAAGCGGCTCAAAGTTCTAAAGTATGGCCGCGTGCTCCGTGGCCCCGAGATGATGACACCTCGTGAGTTCCACCGCGCCGTCATGCGCGAGTTCTGGCGCCATCCTCTGGGCGAGTTTCTTGTATGGAGAGCCAGTAAGAAGGGCGGCACCCATGCCCATCTGGGTCTCGGTTTCAAGACCACGGAGATGACCGGGCTGATGCGGATTCCGCCCGGCAAAGAGTCCCAGCACTTCCAGATGATGGGCGACACCGGTGCAGGGAAGACGACCCTCATCATGCAGCTCCTTCGGCAGATTCGGGACCGTGGCGATGTGGCCATCGTGTATGACCCGGCCTCGGAGTTCGTGCAGCGATTCTACGATGAAAAACGCGGCGACATCATTCTCAATCCGCTTGACGCGCGGTGCCCGTTCTGGTCGCCCGCCATGGAAATCGAAAGCAATCAGGAAGCCACGACTATTTCCGAATCCCTGTATCAGCCATCGGGCGGTAGCTCCAACAGTTCGAACAAGGAGTTCTTCTACCGGACGCCCGCCCAAATCTTCGCTCACCTGCTTCGCGAAGGGCCGACGCCGCACACGCTCGCCGAGTGGATGGCTGATGAAAGTTTCTTGCAGAAGAAGGTCAAGGGAACTGAAATGGCGTTCTACATCGACCGCAAAGCTGGCCCTCAGGCGGCAGGCGTTCTGGCTAGTCTCGGGCTGGTCGCGCAGAGCCTCCGATTGCTCCCGAAGAAGGAAGAAACCAGGTCGATTTGGAACGCAACGGATTGGGCCAAAAAGCGCGAGGGCTGGATCTTTATCACCTCCAAGAAGTCTCAGCGCGAGGTGCTGCGTCCGCTTATCTCGCTATGGATCGACATCTTGGTGATGCGCTTGATGGAGATTCCC
>JAJZHR010000137.1 GCA_021810815.1 Acidobacteriota bacterium
GCAACCTCTAAAAGACATCAGGAACAACTAATAGGACGTAGCGCACCCGGGAAGGGATGTCTGAGTGCTGTGGAAATTTAAATAAAGTTCAGGTTTTTTTCGATTCCACCAGCGCGCCATGGAAATAGCCTGCAAATTGCCTGCAGCCAAAGCTTTAGCGGGTGCCCATCCACAGCCAGCGCTCGCCGGGTGCCCATCCTCGACGCGCAGGTTTTATCAGCGCGGCAAGAATGGGTATTCGCGCCATCAGGCGCGAACCGCCTTTCGCTGACCGCTGATAGCGGCAATGCCATCACGGGAGAAAATATGTCCCGTGATGCTCGATACCCCGCCCTGCGGCAAAAGCGCCGCGAGGGTGGGGGAACCGCACCAAACAGGCAACAGGCACCCGCACAAAAGGGACTCGTCTGGTTCGCCCGAACTAAAAACTCGCCAGTTCGCTCAGCGCCGTGTAGATATCTTCCACCTGCGGCAGAATCGCGTCCTCCAGCAGCGGTTGATAGGCGACGAACGTGTCCATCGCAGCAACCCGGCGCACTGGCGCATCCAGATCGTGGAACAGCTCGTTTCCGATACGCGCCGCCAGCTCCGCGCCGTAGCCCCAGCTCAGCATGTCCTCGTGGACAATCAGGGCGCGATTGGTCTTGCGCACAGATTCGGCGATCGCCCCCCAGTCATACGGGCTGAGCGTGCGCAGATCGAGGATTTCCACCTCGATCCCCAGGTCGCGGTGCAGCTTCTGCGCCGCCTGCAGAGACCGCGGAACCGTCGCACCGTATGTAATCAGTGTGATGTCGGTTCCGGGACGCACCAGCCGCGCCTTGCCGAAGGGAATGGCGTACTCCGGCCCAGGGTAGGCAGCGCGGCCATACGTCTCGCGGTACAGGCGCTTGTGCTCCAGAAAGAGCACAGGATCGTCGCACCGGATCGCTGTCCGCAGCAGGCCGTTCGCGTCCAGAGCGTTCGATGGGAACACCACGCGAATCCCCGGCGTGTGGGTAAAGATGCTCTCGCCCGACTGCGAGTGGTAGATCGAGCCTCCCGTCAGGTAGCCGCCAATCGGCACACGCACCACCGCAGGGCAGCTGAATGCCCCGTTCGACCGCCAGCGGACCAGAGAAAGCTCATTGCGCAACTGGTGCATCGCGGGCCAGATGTAGTCGAAGAACTGGATCTCCACCACCGGCTTCACCCCGCGCACCGCCATGCCAAGAGCGCGACCGACGATGTTCGCCTCCGCCAGCGGCGAGTTGAAGACCCTGTCCGAGCCGAACTCCGTCTGCAACCCGGCCGTCAGCTTGAACACACCGCCCTTGCCCTTCACCTTGCCGGACTCCAGCAACTCCGCGCGGCTGGCATCGGCCACATCCTCGCCGAAGATCACCATCCGCGGGTCGCGGCGCATCTCGTCGCGCAGACAACTGTTGATTAGGTCTGCCATGGTGCGCTCGGTCGCATCCGCCGTCTTCTCCGGCTTCGTACTGAAAACTGCGCTGGTCGGATCGATGTTCTCGGAATATTGATGCAGGCCAATCGACTCCACCGTGGGCAGCGTGGCCCGCAGAGCATGGTCGGCAGCGCGGCGAACCTCCTCATCCACCTTCTGCTCCAGCCGCGTGATCCCCTGCTCGTCCAGTATCCCCTCGCGCAAAAGGCGCATCTGCATCCGCGGCAGAGGGTCGCGCAACGCATCCGCATCCAGCTCGGCAGCGGAGCGGTACTGCCTCTCGTCGTCTGAAAGCGAATGGGAATAGGGCCGGATCACATGGCCATGCACAAACGCAGGCCCCTTCCCTGCGCGGCACCAGGCCACCGCCTCCTGCATCGCGGCATAGCTCGCCACAGGATCGGTCCCGTCCACCTCTGCAAAATGGAAGTTGGGAAAATTCGCGACCAGACGCGAAATGTTCCCTCCCGGCGTATTCACCTCCACCGGAACGGAAATCGCGTAGCCGTTGTCCTCCACCACGAACAGCACCGGAAGCTTCGCATTCGAGGCCGTGTTCAGCGACTCCCAGAACTCGCCCTGGCTGGTCGATCCCTCGCCAATGGAGACATAGACCACCTCGTCACCGTGGAAATGGACGTCCTTGAAGGCGCGGTAGTCGGGAGCGCCACCGCCTGTCTCCGGCTTCGCCGCCGCCTCAGGATGCCGCGCGAAATACCTCCCCGCCTCGGCGCAACCAACCGCATGCAGACACTGCGTCGCCGTCGAGGACGAAGGCGTGACAATGTTCAGCTTCGCGCTGGACCAGTGCGAAGGCATCTGCCGGCCGCCGCTCGCCGGGTCGTCCGCCGACCCCACCGCCTGCAGCAACTGCTCCTCCACCGTGTTCCCCAGCGCAAGGCAGAGAGCGCGGTCGCGATAATAAGGGAAGAACCAGTCATACCCCGGACGCAGCGACATTCCGGCCGCCACCAAAAGCGCCTCGTGCCCAGCGCAGGATATCTGGAAAAATATCTTTTGCTGCCGCTTCAGCATGATCTCGCGATCATCCGTGCGCCGCGAAAGATACATCAGCCGGTACATCTCGATCATCTGCTGATGCGAGAGCAGCGAGGAAGCTCCCCCGGCAGACGCCTGCGCCACCGCCACAGCTCCAGTCGATGCCTGCGCCGAGCCGCCCCCGATTCCCTGTTTCAACTTGGTTGCCGCGTTGCTGCCCCTGTGGGACGCCATACTTTTCTCCAGCCGGAATTGCTCTCCATCGAACTCTGGATTGTAAAGGTTTCTCGGCGTCTTTGGCTCCCTTCCATCAAATAAAACTTGGTTTCCCCTCCCAGTCACCCTCCCCCATCCCTCGCGCAGTTGCGAAAGGCGGGAACCTATCTAGCGAACCCTCCGCGCAGTTCGTGGGGTAACCCGCTATTCTCCCGGCCAACCCTCAGTAGCTCTTCCAATGCAGCGAAAGCGCGCTCGCAGCGTTCACCTGGCCGTAGTTGAACACCGAGGTGCTCACATCGCCCGGCCCCCGCGTTGCAGAAGAACGCATCGCGTTCAGGATGGCGTACGCGTCCCAGTCCGGATGCGCGCCTCGCAGCAAAGCGGCGACACCCGCCGCCAGTGGCGCGGACGCGCTCGTCCCCATCGCCTGCACATACTGCTGATGCCCCAGGCCGAAGCAGCCAAAGCTGTGCGCGCTGTCGCTCGGCAGACCATCCGCCGTGTTCGGCTTGCCATTGCTGCATGCCCCGCGCACATACCCCGTTTCGGCGGCAGCGTCCGCCCCCTCGGGATAGCTGCCGCCCGGCGCAGCAACGCCTCCCAGAGGCGCTCCATAATTCGAGTAGTAGGCCAGCTGCACCGGCCCATCCTGGCAAGTCGCGCCAGCCGCCAGGTTCTCCATGCAATTGGGATTGGTGCTCGCCACCACCGCCAGCACATCGCGCGATTGCGCCGGCAGCTCGATATACTGCGGATTGCTCAGGTCGAAGCCATCGTTGCCCGCCGCCGCCACCACCACCGTTCCCGCCAGCGCCGCCGCATGGGTCGCGCGGTCGAAGCTAGCCTGCAAGCCCGCTCCTTCGCCCGTGTACAAATCCACCAGCACCCCCAGCGACAGCGAAACCACATCGGCATGCTGCCCCACAGCGTCGTCGATCCCCTGAATGACCCAGCTCAGCAGACCGCTCGCCTCTCCGCCCTCGCACTGCGTCGTCTGGTCCTGCTGCGCGGCTCCCGTGGGCATCCGCTGCAGCACCTTGATGTTCAGAATCTCCGCCTGCGGAGCAACGCCGATCATCAACCCCGTGTTCGCTCCCATTGCTCCCGCAGCCAGCGAAGCCGTCCACGTCCCGTGCCCCTGCTGGTCCTGCGGAGATCCGTCGTCGCACACGCTGGGGAACGCCGTCTGGTCCACCTCGGTCATATTCACCACCAGGTTCGGAGCAATGTCCGGGTGCTCCGCGTCCACGCCAGAGTCCAGCACGGCGATGCGCACTCCCTGGCCCATGCTCGCATCCCATGGCCCATGCTCTGGCGCACCGGCCACTCCATGGCCGTACCCGCCCACCTGCTTCACCCCCCAATCCTGACCGGTGGAAGTATAGTAGCCGTCGGCGATGGTCGCGCCTGAGCTCTGCGCGCTGCCGATTCCAGCCCCCGTGCCGATGGGTCGCACTGGCTGCGGATGAGGAAAGCGTCCCGGCAATGGAAGCAGCACATCCCCACTGGCTGGCTGGGACGACATCCCGCCGCCAGATCTTCCTGCCCCCAAAAGCGCTCCGCTCTGCATCAGCCCACCCTGTGCGCCGCTTCGCTCGAACCCTGTCTGCGGGGGATTGGCGGGAATCACGGGGCCGATTCTGAGAACCCGATCAGCGGATACCACCACGTCATGGACAACAAACTCCACATCCGGATCGAGCCGCAGCCGATCCAGAGTCCGAGCGTCGCGCGCTGCGGCATCCACAACTCCCGGCCTGCTGGCTTCCGCTGCGAGACTTTCCTGCGACAGACTTCCCGCGCCTGCAACCGCAATCCCAAAGCGGTCGCTTCTGCGCAGCAGATGGGCTCCAGCGCTCAGAAGACGGGATGCGACATCGGACGGAACAACTCCATTGCGGTATACAACGAGAAACCTGCCCGCCACCGCCCTTGCGGGCAGGGACGCAGGCCCGCTCAAAGCACCAGAGGACGTGAAGGGCCGCCGTCCCGCTTGAGCGAAAGCGGACTGCCGCATCATCATCAGACAGCAGCAGAACGCGAGCGCCAGCAGCCCCAGCCGTATCCCCCACCTGACCAACTGCCCTGGCCCGACCCTGCCTGAGACAATCCACTCCCTGCTCTGCTCTGCCCTCATTGCAGCCCCCGAACGCATCGATATCTCCGCGACGTGTATCCGGCGACCCGGACACATACTCCATCGGCGCACAAAATGGGGCCGCGCCCCATGTCCAATTTCGCGACAGACAGGCTGCCTTGCCGAAGTGCTTCAGTCCGCAGTCCCGCAACTTTGGAGATTGCTTGCAAGAGTCCAAGGGAGGCGCACCCCGGCCGAGCAGACGGCTGCGCAACGCACCCGTTGACCCTTGTTGCACTGCCATGCTCTAATTGCCCGTTTCAAGCCGCCCTTTGGAGAACACGCCTGTGAAGTCCCAGCGCTGTCCGCCGAACTGCGGCAAGCCACTCGCTTCTCCGGCTCAAGAAACGGGATGTCTCCAGACTCTTCGCAAGCCATGCGCTCGAAGATCCTGGCGACCTCTGTTGGGTAGTAGGCTGCGGCACCATGACTTCAAAAGATGTATAGATTCGCGGAGGCTCCTTTCATGCACTCATTTGCTCCTTTGGCGGCCGTTTTGTGGCAAAACAGCCTTATCCCCACCGCCAACCCGCTTGCTCCTGCAGTCGTTGACAGCCAGGGCAAGCTGTTTCTTTGGATCGCAATCGGCGTAGGCATCGCCGCTCTTCTGGTGGCTGGCCTGCTGGCCCGCTCCGTCATCGCGGCAGACAACGGCAGCCTGGAGATGCAGGACATCTCCAACGCCATCCGCGAGGGAGCCGAAGCCTTCCTGCGCCGCCAGTACCGGAGCATCGCTGTGATTGCGATCCTTCTCGCCATCCTGCTGTTCCTCGGCTACCATGCCTCGCCGCGCACCCAGCCCTACGCCCTCAAGACGGTCCTCAGCTTCCTCGTCGGAGCTATCTGCTCCGGGCTGGCCGGCTTCACGGGCATGTACGTCTCCATCAGGGCCAACATCCGCACCGCTGCGGCCGCACGCGGCAGCCTGAACAAAGCCCTCCAGATGGCCCTGCGCGGAGGTGCCGTCACCGGTCTGGTGGTGGTCGCTCTCTCCCTCATCGGCGTCGGCGCTCTGTTCCTCGTCTTTGGCGGACTGGAGCAGCCAACCCTGGTCGTCTATCAACTCGTCGGCTTCGGCTTTGGAGCTTCGCTCGTCGCTCTCTTCGCCCAGCTTGGCGGAGGCATCTACACCAAGGCCGCCGACGTGGGCGCTGATCTCGTCGGCAAAGTCGAGGCTGGCATCCCGGAGGACGACCCCCGCAACCCCGCCGTCATTGCCGATCTGGTCGGCGACAACGTGGGCGACTGCGCCGGTCGAGGAGCCGATATCTTCGAGTCCACCGCTGCGGAGAACGTCGGCGCCATGATCCTCGGAGCCACGCTCTACCCGGTCTTCGGCATCAAGGGCATCCTCTTCCCTCTCATGGTCCATGCCATCAATCTGATCGCCAGCGTCGTCGGCGTCGCGGTGGTCAAATCCAGCGAGCAGGAAGACCCCATGCACGCCCTGAACCGCGGCTTCTATGTCACGGCTGCGGTCGCGATGGCAGGCTTCGCCGCAGCCGTCCACTTCATGCTGCAGGACCGCTGGTGGCTGCTGGCATGCGGCGCCCTCGGCCTCGCCACCGCCTTCCTCTTCGTCTGGATCACGGAGTATTACACCGAGTCGCGCTACCAGCCCGTGCAGTCCATCGCCAAGGCATCTCTCACCGGCCCGGCCACCAACATCATCTGCGGCCTCGCCGTCGGCATGGAAACGCCCGCCATGCCCGTCATCGTCATCAGCGCGGCGCTGCTGCTGAGCTACTACTTCGGCGTGCTCGGCCTCTCGGATATCACAAGCGTCTCCACCTACGCCAAGGGCATCTACGGCACCGCCATCGCCACCATGGGCATGCTCTCCTGCGCCGCCTACATC
>JAJZHR010000138.1 GCA_021810815.1 Acidobacteriota bacterium
TGTTTTATGGCGCACTGTTGAGATTTTTCACGTCAGGTTTCGCGGGGAACGAAAGAGGGATCCAATGCTGATGCCGCAGAGACCCCTCTCTCTTCGCTCCTCTGGCGCAACTCCGTCCCGGCCAGCCGCTGGTTTTCCACTTGCCGCTGGCTCTCGTGCTGCTGGCTCTCTTGCTGCTGGCTCTCTTGCTGCTGGGGGAGCTTCCCGGTCCGGCGTCCTCAGCGCAGAGGGAGTTGCTCATCGCCCTGTCACGAACCCATCAAGTTCCCTGGCTCCGGGAAGAAGAGATCCGGAAAGAGGCGAGCTCGATCCTGGGTCAAGGGCTTCCGGGGGACATGCCGGATCTGTGCGTGGGGCGGCGGGCGCATCCTATGCCGACGCTGGCGATCCCTCGTTCGCTCTGGCGGAGAGGCTGCCCGCGTTGCACGTCCTGGTGGTGGACGATGATGCTTCGGTGCGCAACGCCTGCTGCGAGATCGCCGGGAACCTTGGGTTTGCGACGCGCGGCGCAGATTCGGTGGCGTCTGCGCAGGCCATGCTGAGGAGCGAGGCGGTGGATATTCTGCTGCTGGATCTGAAGCTTCCTGGAGGCGGCGGTCTGATGCTGCTGGAGGAGGTGAAGGCGTCGCATCCGGAGATGGCGGTGGTGGTGATGACGGCCTACGCGACGGTGTCCTCTGCGGTGGAGTCGATGCGCATTGGAGCCGGGGACTATCTGACCAAGCCCTTCGCGATGGAGGAGTTGACGACGGTTCTGGAGAGGTCGGCGCAGCGGCGCAACTTCGATCTGGAGAGCCGCCGTCTGCGGGAGCGGTTGCGCACCCAGCAGGGGATGGGCAATCTGATCGGCCGCAGCCCGGAGATGGAGAAGCTGTACCGCATCCTGTCGAAGGTGGCCCACTCGGCTCATCCGGTGCTGATCCTGGGAGAGAGCGGAACAGGCAAGGAGCTGGTGGCGCGGTCGATCCACTTCAACGGGCCGAATGCGTCGAAGCCTTTCATACCGGTGGACTGCGCGTCGCTGGTGCCGTCGCTGATCGAGAGCGAGCTTTTCGGCTATGTGAAGGGGGCGTTCACGGGAGCGAATCGTTCGAAGGAGGGCCTTCTGGCCGCTGCCGAGGGGGGCACGGTCTTTCTGGACGAAATTGGCGAGTTGCCGATGGATTTGCAGTCCAAGCTGCTGCGCGCCTTGCAGGAGAAGGAGGTTCGGCCGGTGGGAGCGACGCGCGCCATTCCCATCAATGCCCGCATTCTGGCGGCCACCAACCGCGATCTGGTCGCGATGGTGGAGCAGGGGCGCTTCCGCAAGGATCTGTACTTCCGGCTCAACGTGGTGAACCTGAAGATCCCAGCTCTGCGCGAGCGGACGGAGGACATTCCGATGCTGGCGTTCCACTTTCTGGAGCGCATGAGCAGGGAGAGCGGCAAGGACTATGTTTTTTCGGACGACGCCCTGCGGCTGATGACCGAGTACACCTGGCCGGGGAATGTGCGCGAGTTGGAGCATGCCATTGAGAGATCCTGCGCTCTGTCCTCCGGGCCGGTGCTGGAGATGCGCGATCTGACCACGCAACTGAAGGAGTTCCGAGCGCAGAAGATGGTCGTAGTGGTGGAGAAGTCTGCGCAAGCGGACACGATTCTTCGGGGTGTGACTTCGATCGCCGAGATGGAGAAGGAGGCCATCCTGAACACCATCCGGCAACTGAGCGGAGACAAGCTGATGGCGGCGCGCCTGCTGGGGATCGGCAAGACGACCCTGTACCGGAAGCTGAAGGAGTACGGCATCGGCGACAGAGCCGGGGATGAGCCGAATGACGCCTAGGGATCTGTCCAAAAAAAATCATGAGGAATGCCCAAGCACAGCCCTCAGCGGCTAAAAGGCGCATTGCAAAGACGGCATCCACGGCAGGGCTGACGCCGTGCCCTTAAGCAAAACCGCATTTTTCCGCAGCCTGTGAAGACGTGCCTTTAGCAAAACAAGATCTGTTTGGCGGCTCAAAGCAAGTTTCCGGACAGATTCCAAGGAGCAGAGCACTATGTCGCAGCCATCCGATGTCAGCGCGCTTGCCGCAGCAAACTCCGCAACGAATCCAGAGGCGGCGTCCACCGTCGCGGGCGAAGCTCCCACCGCAGCCAGGGGGGCAGCATCTTCGCCTGAAACTCCGCGTGGCTCAGCGCTCATGATCTCCTCAATGGCGGGAGCGGAGAACTGCGCAGCTCTCATTGCGCGCCAGTTGGGTCTGGAGGTGGAGGTGGTGGCCACGCGGCGGCTGGGACTGGCTGCTTTGCGGCGGCAGGAGTATGCGGTGCTGATCGTGGAGGAGAGCCTGGCCGAGGCCGATCCGCAGGGGGCGGATCTGCTGTGGCAGAGCGCGGGGCCGGCGGTGGCGGTGCAGATCAATTTCGCTATTTCGGGATGCGCGCGGCTGGTGCGGGAGGTGAGGTCGGCGCTTTCGCGGCGCGAGCTGGAGCAGACCACGGCCATGCGCGCCGCCGCCACGCGGATGGAGAGCGAGTTGAAGTCGACGGTGACCGGTCTTCTGCTGGAGAGCCAACTGGCGTTGACGGAGCCTTCGATCTCTCCGCAGTTGACGGCCAAGCTGCAGCACCTGGTGGAGTTGGCGGCCAGCCTGAGAGACCGGCTGCGCCCGCAGGCATGATGCTTCTGTTTCTCGCATGTGCTTCGCACAGATAGGCGTTCGGCGAAGCTCGGCTCCGATCCCGGCAGCCGACTGCTATTCTGCAAAGACGACGCTGGCGGGCGCCGTCCGAGGCCCGCGAGACGCATGGAGATCGAACGCATGTCTGAAGCCCAAGTGAATCATCCCGAACCGAACCAGACCGAGACCATTGCCCCCACCGCGAAGCCGACGGACGTGACCATCACGGTGCGTCCGAATGGACCGTTCCGTGTGGAAGGAGCGATCAAGCTGGTGGACGCGCAGGGGAATGCCTGGAACCTGGAGGGCAAGCCGGCCATCTCTCTCTGCCGCTGCGGAGCATCCGCGAACCGCCCTTTCTGCGATGGCTCCCACAACAAGATCGGCTTCCAGTCCGCGGACACGCCGGTGAAGGTCGGCTGACCCGGAGGAGCGATTCCGGGAAGGTCTGGCCGAGTCATCCACGCATTCCCTCGCCGGCTGAACAGGCTGCGGGAAATCCATGTTTTGTTGAGACTCTTTTTTCACTCAACATCCGATTTTTCCGCGGCCTCTGAAGCCGCGCAGGGGATGCGGCTTTTATGGATGGGCTGAGGCAAACGCAAGAACACCGCAATGCAGACTGCGTGGTCATTGGAAATGCGCAAGTCGAGTTCAAGCGGAATGGCTTATCATCCGTTGAGGTGTTTCTATGCGGAAACATGGGTTTTTCCTATGCTATGCACCGCTCCTGCTGCTGGGATTTTCCTTGTTGGCCTGCGGCAGCGCATCTCAGCTTGAGTCCATCAGCATCAACCCGGTCGCTGCTGCCGCACAGGATTCCGCCAGTGGCACGGTGCAGTTCACAGCTACCGGTACTTATGCGGACGGCCGTACGGTCTCGCCGTTATCGGTTTTTTGGGGCGAGCACGCTTCGTGGATAGAAATTCCCGATCCAGGCGGCGTTGCTGTGAATCGCAATGGCCTGGCGCAATGCACAACCTTCAAAGGCACAATCCCGATTGTTGCCATTGCCCCGAAGAATCCTGATATGCCGTTGTTCGCGATGACAATGGCCACGCCCGTGGTCATTGCGACAGCGCACTTGACATGCAAGTAGGCCCAGACATTGTTGGCTTCATAAAAGGCATTTCTGGATGGGCTGAAGCCATCCCCTTTCAAAGCGCGGCTTGATCAGGGCATTCCGGGACTGTTGAGCAGAGCATTCCTGGAAGTTTGCTGATCGCATCGATGCTGTGGCCTTCATGGGTGGGATATCCTGCGTTCGTGGGTGGGAGAGTGCGCTTGAGGAATTCTTTTTCTGTCGTGTCATGCTTCGCGCTTGGCTTTGCGTTCGCTGGCGCGACTTCGGTTTTCGCTCAGGTTCCGCAGCCGGAGGCGACCTCGCTTGCGCAGCCTGGCGCCGCTGCGGTCGCTGTGTTTGTCGGGCAGTACGCCTATCTGGACGAGCCGGAAATCATCCTCTCCGTCTATCGCGAAGGAGGCCGGCTCTATGCCGAGGAGGAACGCTGGCCGCGCGAGGAGCTGGTCGCCGATTCGGCGAACCGCTTTCAGTTGCGCTCGGTCGCGGATGCGGGGAAGAGCGGGGCCGACCAGGCTCCAAGGGCAGAGGTGATTTTCCAGCGCGGCTCCGATGGCAAGGTCACGGGTCTTCAGGTAGCCAGCGATGGCTATGCCAGGGCAGCCAGAAAGATCGGCGACCAGCCGCAGCGCAATCACTTCGTTGCGTACGAGCGGGAAGAAGCGATGATTCCGATGCGGGACGGCGTGAAGCTCCACGCTGTGATTCTGCGGCCCGCGGGCTCCGCTGATCCGAAGGCGGTTCCGCTTCCGTTCCTGATGCAGAGGACGCCCTACGGCGTGGACGGCAACACGTCGGATTCTGTGAACGAGAGGTACACGGAGCTGGCGGAGGGCTGCGGCCCCGACAGCGGCGTTGAGAATGCAGCGGGCGGCGGGCAGGGAAGCGTCCCCTCCGAATCCAGCAAGAGGGGGTCATGCAGGCAGCAGGGCTACATTTTTGTCTTCGAGGACATTCGCGGGCGCTACGAGTCGGAGGGCAAGTTCGTCATGAATCGGCCCATCGTGCACAAGCTCGGCGACCGCGCGGATCCGAAGCTGGTGGACGAGAGCAGCGACGCCTATGACACGGTGGCGTGGCTGCTGAAGAACATCCCGAACAACAATGGCCGCGTGGGCGTCGCCGGCATCTCCTACCCCGGCTTTCTGGCGATGATGGCGGGCATCGACGCGCATCCGGCGGTGAAGGCCGTCTCTCCCCAGGCTCCGATGACCGATGTGTGGATGGGCGACGACTTCTTCCACAACGGAGCTTTCCGGGAGACGTACGGGTACGACTATGTGCTGGGCATGGAGAGCAGCAAGGACACGACCTTCCGCAAGATGGACGAAGATGCCTACGACTATTTTCTGTCGGCGGGATCGTACGAGCGGGCGGCGAAGAAGGGCGGGGTGGCCGAGTTGCCGACGGGCAAGGCGTTCCTCGCTCATCCTGCATACGACAGCTTCTGGCAGGCGATGGCGGTGCAGCCTCGGCTGACCAGGGTCGAGGTGCCAACGCTGGAGGTGGGGGGATGGTGGGACCAGGAGGACATGTGGGGGACGCAGGCGGAGTATGCCGCGCTGAAGCCGCATGACGCGCAGCATCAGGTGTTTATGGTGCTCGGCCCATGGAACCACGGCGAGTGGGCGCAGACGACGCGGCACCTGGGGGCTCTGGACTTCGGCTCCGCCACGACGGACTCCTTCCGCAGGGATTTCGAGGCGCCGTTCTTCGCGCGCTACCTGAAAGACGAGAAGGGTTTCGATCTGAAGGATACGGCGACGTTCCAGACGGGGAGCGATCGCTGGATGCGCTACGCGGTGTGGCCGCCGAAGCAGGGAATCGCGAAGCGGCAGATGTACCTGACGAAGGGCGGCGGACTGTCGTTCGAACGTCCCGGGGATGCGGGTGCGTTTGCGTCGTATGTGTCCGATCCCGCGAATCCAGTGCCGTATCGGCAGCGCCCGATCCAGGCGACCTATGCTCCGGGGTCGAAGTGGCGGACGTGGCTGGTGGAGGATCAGAGGTTCGTCACCGGCAGGCCGGACGTGGCTACGTGGAGCACTCCGGCGCTGGAGCATGACGTGACGGTGACGGGCGATGTGGTGGCGGATCTCTTTGCTGCGACCACCGGCGGCGATGCGGACTGGGTGGTGAAGCTGATCGATGTCTACCCGGATGGAACACAGGCGGATGCTGCAGGGCAGGGCAGGATGGCGGGCTTTCAGCTGATGATCGCGGATGAGATCTTCCGCGGGCGCTACCGCGAGAGCTTCGAGCATCCGCACGCCATTCAGGCGAACGCGGTGGAGGAGTACACGTGGAGCCTGCATGGCGTGGACCACGTGTTCCTGAAGGGCCACAGGATCCTGGTGGAGGCTCAGTCCACCTGGTTTCCGCTGTACGACCGGAATCCGCAGACGTATGCGAAGAGCATCATGACCGCGCCGGAGAAGAGCTACAAGCCGGAGACGGAAACGATCTACGAGTCGGCGCAGTACCCATCGCATCTGGAGCTTCCGGTGGCTGAGCGGTAAAGGCAGCCGCCGGATTTATTTCGGCAGGGGCATCCATCCGTGGAGGCGCATCCAGTTGGAGAGGAGCATGGGCCAGTTGGCGAGTTCGAGGTATTTTTCGCCGAGGGCTGTGCCGTGCGGGCCTTGCTCGAAGATATGCAGCTCGGAGGGGACGCCCTTGCGCTTCAGTTGGTCGTAGAAGACGACGCTGCAGAGGGATGGCACGGTCTGGTCGTCGGTGGTGCTGAAGAGGAAGAACGGAGGCGTCTGCGCGGTGACGTGCTTGTCCGGCGACATGAGGTCGCGGACGCCGGGAGCGGGGTTGTCGCCGAGCAGGGTGCGGAGGGTGGCGGGCGTGCTGAAGGAGGGGTCGAGGGAGAGGCGGCCGTAGGAGCTGATGGCGAAGTCGGGGCGGTCG
>JAJZHR010000139.1 GCA_021810815.1 Acidobacteriota bacterium
GTCTTCACCAGAAGAGGGACGGCGCCGGTGGGGAACGGGAAAGCCGTCGCGAAGTACATCGGCTTGCCGAGGACCAGGTCTTCCGGCTGCTGGACGTAGGGGAAGATCGGCTCGTCCGGCTGCTTGGTGCAGCCAGCAAGGCCAGCCAGGGCGAGCGACGCTCCCATGATCTTCATGAAGCCGCGACGCGACACCGCATCGACGAACTCCGTGGACTCTGCCTGGCGGGGAAACTCCCTGCGCAGCATCTCGTGGAACTCCGGCGTGTCGCCGAGCTCGTCCATGCTGCGCCAGAAGCGCTTGCCTGTCGTGTTGCCCAGCTTGGCGCGCACCTGCTCCAGCGACATCGCGGGAGCCGCCGCAGCCTCGACCGGCGGAATGCTCTCCACCACCACCGCAGCGTTGAGCTGAACCAGCCCGGCCGAGTGGCCATTCGGGTTCCCAACGTCTCGCTTCCGAGACATGGGCTCCTGCGTATTCTCCATCTCCGTCGCCATCGTCTTCTCGTGTCCCGTCATCCCTGCGGCGTTCCCGGCAATCCTGTCGAGTCCTGCAATTGGCTGGCTCATCGGTGGCACACCTCGCAGCTTTGCAGCTCGGTTGGAGTGCGGATGCGATACCGACCCACCAGATATGCGCCCAGATCGGCCTGGCTGGTGAACTTCTGATAGCTGGCGGGGACAAGGATGGCCGGCGACTGGTCGCTGACGGCGGTTCCCGCAATGGCCCCGCTCATGGGGCCGAGCCCCGCAGCCTGCAGCTTCTTGTTCTGCTCCAAGGCGCTGGTCGCCGGCTCCTGCAACATCGCCACCTGCGGGTTGGCCGTCGGATCGGTCGTTGTGCAGTTCACCGCCTGCGACGTAGGCCCATTGCTGCCCGTCGTTCCACACCACACCGGCTTTTGCGACGAGGGGCCGGTCCATGCCATGTTGTAGATCTCGCTTGTGGGCCGCAGATTCGCCGCCGGGTTGCGGTGGCAGTTCAAGCACCACTCCATCTGCAGCGAGTTCTCCATGTACATCAGCGGCATCTGATCGACGCGGCCATGGCAACTGGCGCATCCAATCCCCTTGTTCACATGGATCTCATGGTTGAAATAGACATAATCCGGAAGATCGTGGACCTTGATCCACTGGATGGACTCGCCGGTCGCCCAACTGTGCCGCACCGGCTCCAGCAGCGTGGCGTTGGTCCAGACCTGCGCGTGGCAGTTCATGCAGGTCTTGGTCGGAGGTATGCCAGCGTAGCTCGACTTCTCCACCGAGGTGTGGCAGTACTGGCACTGCAAGCCGAGACCTTCGACATGGTGCTTGTGGCTGAAGGGGATGGGCTGCTGCGCCCTCTGCCCCTGCCGGGTCACCCAGGGGGACCTCTGCAGCGAGTTCAGCGTCACGCCTAGCGCGATAACAATCAGTCCCGACAGAACCAGGCTCATGCGGGCGAGCGCGTTTGAGCTTCGGTCAAAAATCTGCGCCATGAGAGCTTTCCTGCTTCCTCTGCGTCACAAAATTTGGAGAGTGCGTTGCGGGTTTTGATCGGTTGTTGCCTACAGCATTTGATTAAGACGGTTGTCAGCGTAGAACGTTTTTTCGCGTCATGCAGAACGTTTTTTTCGCGCTCTACAAAAAGAGCGCAGTGGCGCTTGCGTCGCGCGACCTGATCGTTCGGGATGCGTTCGAAAATAGTAGCACAACAAAAAAAACAAAGGGAAGGGGCGCTATCGCTCTAAAAACGCCTCTCCGCGCACTCGCGGGCAAGGCGTTCTCCCTGGGCCATTCGGATGCGGTGGAGGGCCTGCGGGCCACAACATCTTGTGCCGCTCGGATGCTACACTCACACAGTGAAATTCCTTCGGATCAGCTTGCCTTTCACCACCGCGTCCTTCTTCGGATTCGCCGCCATTCTCACAGCTTTGCTCGCGGTTCCTGCCTTTGCCCAAACCAAGGCTCCGGCTCCGGCTCCGCAAAAGTTTGAGCTCTTCGCCGGCTACGCATACGCGCGCGTTCCTGTCACCGTGACGGAGACGCGCCCCTGCAGCGCATCCAACCCTCCCAACGCGACATGCTTTCCCTTCACGGCGAATGCGCCCGCAGGCAATCTGCGCGGCTTTGAGACCTCCGCAGTTTACAAGCCGATTCGCTGGCTGGGCCTCATGGCGGATTACAGCGGCCACTACGGCTCGACCGCGGGCATCGATCTTTACCCGCGCTCCAGGCTGCATTTGCAGACCTTCATGGCCGGCCCGCAGGTCTCCACCTCCGGGCGCATGTCGGCTTTCGCGCACGTCCTTGGCGGCATGGCGCACGAAACGAATGCGTTTGTCGCAGCCCGCTACATACCCAACCTGAGCGCCAGCCTCGGAATCGTGGGCGTTGACGGCCAGGATCAGCTAGCCGCAGCCTCACGAAACTCCCTAGCCCTCGCCGCCGGCGGAGGCCTCGATCTGAAGCTGTCGCACCACTTCTCCGCGCGCCTGGTACAGCTCGACTACATCCTGACCACCTTCAACTCCCACCAGCAAGACCAGCTCCGCGCTTCGCTGGGCCTCGTGTTCCACTTCTAGCATCCTCCTGATCAAAGCCTCGCAAGGAAGGGGATGGGCTAAGACCCATCCCCTTCGTTGCTGTTTGCCCTGCGCGGCTCTTGAGCCGCCTGGCTCCCCGTCCGCGCCCTCTTGCGAGGATTGGATAGACTCTTCAGAGTGACCATGCGCAAGACATCCCGCAAGCCAACGTACGACGCCGCCGTCGCCTGCCTCGAACTCGCAGCCGCCGACCCGAAGCTGGGCAAGCTGATGGAGCGCTGCGGCCCTTTCACCATGCGGCTTGCAAGCGCTCAGTCGCCCTTCGAGGCGCTGGTGGAATCGGTTGTCTATCAGCAGTTGCATGGCAAGGCCGCGGCCACCATCCATCGCCGCCTGCTGGAGGGCTTCGGCTCCAACCACCCCACGCCGGAGCAGTTGCTCGAAGCTCCGAATGAGCAGTTGCGGGCGGCGGGGCTCTCGGCGAACAAAGCCCTCGCTCTGCGCGACCTTGCAGCGAAGACGCTGGATGGCACCGTTCCCACGCTGGCGCGCATCCGCCGCATGAGCGATCAAGCCATCATCGACCATCTGACGCAGGTGCGCGGCATTGGGCGCTGGACGGTGGAGATGATGCTGATCTTCCGCCTGGGCCGGCCGGACGTGCTTCCCGTCTCTGATTACGGCGTGCGCAAAGGCTTCGCTCTCACCTTCATGGGCGTCAAGGCGCAGCAGAAAATCACGCCCGACCTGCTGCCCAAGCCAGACGAAATGCATCGCCGCGGCCAGCGCTGGGAGCCCTGGCGCTCCATCGCAAGCTGGTACATGTGGCGCGCATGCGATCTGGCGGCGGCAGCGCCTCCCGCGCCGGCAACCAAACCGACTTCTCCAGCAAAGCGGAAGAGCGAAACTGCATCCAATGGAAAATGAGTGGGAAATGAGTATTCATCTTCGGATATCGAGTTGACGATGGCAAGGATGCCTCAAAGCGGAACGGAGCCCGAAGCCGCGGAGTCGCGGCAAGTACCCGGAGTGATCGAGGCAGTGAATTCGCCTGCACCATCCGCACTTATGCCCACGCCTGCGTCCGTGGTCGGATCTTCGGCAAAGGACGGCAAGAAATACATCTGCATCCATGGGCACTTCTACCAGCCGCCGCGCGACAATCCATGGCTGGAGACCATCGAGCTGCAGGAGTCCGCCGCGCCCTACCACGACTGGAATGACCGGGTAACGGCGGAGTGCTACGCACCGAACGGCGCATCGCGCATCGTGAACCTGAAGAACGAGATCATTCGTATCGTCAACAACTACTCCCGCATGAGCTTCAATTTCGGGCCCACGCTGCTCAACTGGCTTGAGGGATACGCGCCGCGCACCTACCGGATGGTGCTGGACGCGGACACGCGCAGCCGGGCGCGCTACAGCGGACACGGGTCGGCGATGGCACAGGTCTACAACCACGTCATCATGCCGCTGGCCAACGACCGCGACGCCCTGACGCAGATCCGGTGGGGCATCGCCGACTTCGAGCATCGCTTCTCACGCAAGCCCGAGGGCATGTGGCTGGCCGAGACAGCCGTTGATCGCAGGACGCTCGACCTGATGGCGCAGGAGGGCATCCTGTTCACCATCCTGGCTCCGCGCCAGTGCGCGCGCATTCGCGACATCGCCAAACCGGGCCTCGCTCCCATCGGGCATCTGGACGCGCCGTGGAGCGAGACTCCCAATGCCAGCGTCGATCCCACCCGTCCCTACAAGGTGAACCTGGAGCAGGGCCGCTCCATCGCTGTGTTTTTCTATGACGGCCCCATCTCGCAAGCCGTGGCCTTCGAAGGTCTGCTCAACAGCGGCGAGACGTTCGAGAGGCGATTGATGAGCGGCTTGCATCCGCCGGTCGGCGGAGAGCCGCAGTTGGTCCACATCGCGACCGACGGCGAGAGCTATGGCCACCACCACAAGCACGGCGAGATGGCGCTCTCCTACGCGATGCACCTGGTGGAGCAGAACGGCGACGCCAAGCTGACCAACTACGGCGAGTTCCTGGAGAAGTTCTCCCCAACGCACGAGGCCGAAGTGGTGGAGGACAGCTCGTGGAGTTGCGAGCACGGTGTCGAGCGCTGGCGCTCCAACTGCGGATGCAACAGCGGCACCAAGCCCGGATGGCACCAGCTGTGGCGCGGCCCATTGCGCGACGCGCTTGACTGGCTGCGCGACACCACAACGCCGCTGGCGGAGAAGATGGCGGAAGGCCTGTTCAAGAACCTCTGGGCCGCGCGCGACGCCTACATCCATGTCATTCTCGACCGCTCCCTCAATTCACAGGACAAATTTTTCGCGGCGCAGGCCACCCATGAGCTTTCCGCGGAAGAGCGCATCACAGCTCTGAAGCTGATGGAACTGGGGCGGCAGGCGCAGTTGATGTACACCAGCTGCGGCTGGTTCTTCGACGAAGTCTCCGGCATCGAGACGGTCCAGATCATCGCCTACGCAGCGCGCCTGATACAGCTCGCCAGCGAGCTCTTCGGCCAGGCTGGCCAGGCGCTTGAGGCCGAATTCGTCGGCCGGCTGGCAGCCGCGAAGAGCAATCTCGCAGCCATCGGCGACGGCGCCGCCGTGTACGAAAAATACGTGAAGCCGATGCGCGTTGGGCTGGAGCAGGTGGGAGCGCACTATGCCATCAGCTCGATCTTCCGCAGCTATCCCGACGAGGGCGATATCTTCTGCTACGACGTGAAGCGCGAGCAGTATGAGGTCTTCACCTCCGGCCGAGGACGTCTCGCGATCGGCCGCGCGCAGATCCATTCGCGCATCACCGAGGAGGCCGAGGATATCAGCTTCGCGGTGCTGCACCTGGGCGACCAGAACCTCTCGGCCGCGGTCAAGCGCTGCGCTCCGGAGGACACCGAAGGGTTCGCCCGCTTCACGAATGAGGTGCGCACCGCCATCACGCGGGCCGATCTGCCCGAGGTGATCCGCCAGATCGACCGCTGCTTCGGCCAGACCGCATACTCGCTGAGTTCTCTCTTCGCCGATGAGGAGCACCGCATCCTGCGCACCATCCTGGACGCGACGCTGTCGGAGGTGGAGACCAGCCTGCAACACATCTACGAGGATCACGCATCCCTGCTGCACTACCTGACCGAGAGCGGCATGTCGAAGCCGCCAGCCCTCGCGCTTGCTGCCAACTTTGCCCTGAACGCGGGCCTGCGACGCGCCTTCGAGTCGGAGCGGTTCGACGCCGGGCTGATCCAGACGCTGCTGCAGCGCGCCAAGACCGACCAGGTGACGCTCGACGAGCAGTTGCTCGGATACGCCGCCAGCCAACGCATGAAGCGCGCCCTGGTGCAGTTGGAGGCAAAGGTCGAGGCTGAAAAGAGCACCTCCAGCCAGGAAGCTCTCCAGGCCCTGGAGGAGGCGCTCACCATCGCTGAGAGCGTGGCCGGCCTGCCCATCGAGGTGAACCTGTGGCAGTCGCAGAACATCTGGAATGACCTGCTCCGCAAGAGCAACGGCGACTGGGAAAATGAATGGAACGACCTCTACATGGCGCTGGGCCGCAAGCTCAACATCGCCGTCGATCAACTGGTGGTGGAAGAGGGCGTGGTCACTTTCTAGGGGAGAAGGAAGCCTTCGCTGGACCAGGACCAGACAGCGCCACTGCCTTCATCGCTTGCCACCCGCAGCCGAGACCGCCGAAGCCTGCTGCGGCTCCGGAGCCAGCGGCAGCGAAACCTCCAGGCTGCCGAGTTCGCCTGTGTCGGCGTCGCGCACAGCCACGCGCATGAACTTCGCGTCCGCAGGGGCGAGGAAGTCCTGCTCCACCATGTAGCTCCTCAGTTTTGTTTTCGATGGGGCGGCGGCATGGTCGATCGCGCCATTCACCAGCGCCCCGTCGGCGCTGTACGCTCCAGCGGCGAACTCCAGATCGATCTGCCCTGGCTTGCCTGCCAGCGGAGCTGGGCTGGAGCGGAACTGCTTT
>JAJZHR010000140.1 GCA_021810815.1 Acidobacteriota bacterium
GGGTCTTTGTACTTGCGCGGGTCAGCACCCTTGGACGGAGCCTTCAGTTCGACAAAGCCAACGAGCGCGCCGCCAACGGTGACAGCGTAATCGGGGCGGGACTCCAAATGTTTTAGCGAGGACTCGCCAACGGCCTTCACTGCGTTCGCCAAGCTCGCAAGTTCCGCCATGTCCTGCAGCAGCGCCTCGAAGGGGGAACGCAGCTGATCCTCTGGCTGTCCGGCAGCAGCGGGATTGGCCAGCTTGCCCTTTGCGTGCTCTCCGAATTTCGCGACTGCCGATTCTACGGAAGGTTTCATGTGCTCTTTCAAAGGGCAGAGGGTTGCCACGGACAGATGTCGCCAAAGGTAAATGTCAGAGGAGACCATTATCTGCTGCCCGTCCGTTTATGGAAATGCGGGATAAGGGAGCTGTTGCGGGGTGCTGCGCGTGGGGCGGGTCGCTTCGCGTGGGGGAGCGGTCGGGTGTGGCGCACCAACCGGGGTGTCATAGGCGAGACCTGGGCACCCGGCAAAGCACAGACAAGAACAGCAGCAGATTCCTCCGCTTCGCTGCGGAATGACAACCAGAAGGGCAACGGCAACGGCAACGGCAAGGGCAAGGGCAAGGGCAAGGGCAAGGCAAGGGCAACGGGAAGGGCAAGAGCAAGGGGAATGGCAATTGCAAGGGCAAGTGCAGAAGGGCAAGCGCAAAAGGCAAGGGCAGAAGGCAAGGGCAGAAGGGCAAGCGCAAAAGGCAAGGGCAGAAGGCAAGGGCAGAAGGCAAGTGCAGAAGGGAGCTGGAGGTCAGGGCTGGAGGAAGCTTAGGGCTCGGTCGAGGTAGGCTTTGGTTTGCTGGCGTGGGACTACGGCGTCGAGGAAGCCGTGCTCGAGGAGGAATTCGGAGCGCTGGAAGCCTTCGGGGAGCTTCTGGCGGATGGTCTGCTCGATGACGCGGGGGCCGGCGAAGCCGATCAATGCGCCGGGTTCGGCGATGTTGAGGTCGCCGAGCATGGCGAAGCTGGCGGTGACGCCGCCGGTGGTGGGGTCGGTCATGAGGGAGATGTAGGGGATGCACTCGTCGTCGAGGCGGGCGAGGGCGGCGGAGATTTTGGCGAGCTGCATGAGGCTGGCGATGCCCTCCATCATGCGCGCTCCGCCGGAGGCGCTGATGATGATGAGGGGATGCCGGGTGGCGAGAGAGCGGTCCACGGCGCGGGCGATGGTTTCGCCGACGACGGCTCCCATGCTGCCGCCGATGAAGGAGTATTCCATGACGCTGAGGACGACGGAGTGGCGGCCGAGCTTGCCGATGGCGTTGACGATGGCGTCGTTGAGGCCGGTGTCTGCCTGGGACTTGCGCAGGCGGGAGCTGTAGCTCTTGAGGTCCGTGAACTGGAGCGGGTCGGTGGACTTGAGGTCGAGGTCGACGAGTTGGTAGCCGGGTTCGAGGAGGCTGGCGATGCGGGAGCGCGCGTCGATGCGGAAGTGCCTGCCGCATTTGGGGCAGACCTGCAGGTTGGCTTCGAGGTCGGCCTTGAAGATGATCTGCCGACAGCCCTCGCATTTGATCCAGAGGCCTTCGGTGCGGACGCTCTTCTCGCCCCTGGTGTCAATTTCAGTTTCTTCGCGTTTGAACCAGCTCATGCGTTGGCCGCCCTTTGCGGATCCCCCGCACCATTGTATGGGGTTGTCGGGGAAATTGGCAGCAGGCGGGTTGCCGAGGGGGAGCGGTCGTCAGGCTGGAATGTGCTGAAGGACAGGCTAGAATGAGCGCTACGTCAGGCTGGAAAGGGCTCAACCAATGTCTCATGTGAACAGCTTCGTACGCGTACCCGGGATTGTGCTGCGGCACAAGCTGCGCGCTTTGCCGCGTCTGGACCTGCTGGAGACCGACAGGGTGCGGCTGCGGGTGTGGCCGACGGACATCGATTTCAACTTCCACATGAACAACGCGCGCTACCTGAGCTATATGGACTACGGGAGGGTGCATTTGACGGCGGCGGTGGGTCTGCTGGACGAGGCGATGCAGCACAGGTGGGTTCCGCTGGTGGGATCGGTGGTGGTCACGTACCGCAGGTCGATCGGGCTGTGGAAGCCGTTCACGCTGGGGACGCGGGTGCTGTGCTGGGACGAGAAGTGGTTCTACATGGAGCAGACGTTCCACGCGAGCAACGGCCTGGCTGCGATTGCGTGGGTGAAGGCGCTGTTTCGCACGAGCGGGCACAATGTGCCGACGGAGCGGATTGTGGAGAGGATCGCGCCGGGAAGGCTGTCTCCGCCAATGCCGGCGAACATCGCGCACTGGAACGACATCAGCTATGACAAGCTGCACAGCCTGGCGGCGCTGGATGCTTCGGCGCACGTGCGCAAGGGCCGCAGCAAGGACGGGAACGGATGAGCGCAGTCGCAGGGAGCGAGGCGCGAGGAGCGCATCTGGCGGCGATTGCTCTGGGGTCGAACCTGCCGTCTGCGCGGGGCGGGCCGGAGGCGAATCTGAGGGGAGCGGTGGCGGAGTTGCGGAGGCTGGGCGAGGTGGTGGCTGTGTCGCGGTTTCATGAGACCGAGCCTGTGGGGTATGTGGATCAGCCGCGCTTTTTGAATGCGGCTGCGCTGCTGCGGACGGAGCTGGGGCCGTTGGAGCTGCTGCGCGGCCTGCTGGAGATCGAGCGGGAGTTTGGCAGGGAGCGGTCGGCCACGGTGGCGAAGGGGCCGCGGACGCTGGACCTGGACCTGCTGCTGTATGACGAGGCGGTGTTGAGCACGGAGGAGCTGGAGCTGCCGCATCCGTCGATGCATGAGCGGGAGTTTGTGCTGGGGCCGCTGGCGGAGATTGCGCCGGAGATGGTGCATCCGGTGCAGGGGAAGACGGTGGGGAGATTGTTGTTGGAACTGGCATCGGGCGGACGAACTTGAGGCTTTGAGAGGGCCGGGGTAGGCGTGTAGAGTTGGCGGAGGAAGAGGCTGCGGAGGTGGGCGAGAAGCGCACCTGAGCGGCTGAAGCCGCACTGCGCGGCGATGACTTGCGGCAAGGCTGAAGACGCCGTGCCCACAAAGCAGAATCCGGACTGAAACTACAACTTGCATTGATTGAGGGAGTGAATCGTATGTCGCAAATTCAGCAGCTTCGCAAAGACAGCACCTCTGCGGCAACGGCCGCATTCTGGGAGCGCCTTGATGCGCGGGTAGCGCCGTACAACCTGCTGTCGCACCCGTTCTATCAGGCGTGGTCGAAGGGAGAGCTGACGCGCGAGGATCTGCGCGAGTATGCGGCGGAGTATTACCACCATGTGTCGGCGTTCCCGACGTATCTGAGCGCTCTGCATGCGCAGTTACCGGACGGCGAGCTGCGGCGGAATGTGCTGCGGAATCTGCTGGACGAGGAAGGCATCGACGCTCCGGATGGGCGCGCGCACTCCGACCTGTGGATGGACTTTGCGCGGGGCATGGGAGCGGATGCTGGGGAGGTTGCGGGTCGCGATCTGTTGCCGGAGACGAAGGCGCTGATCGCGAGCTTCCGCGCGGCGGCGCAGGCGGAGCCGGTGGCTGCGCTGGCGGCGATGTATGCGTACGAGTCGCGGGTGCCGGAGATTGCGCGGACCAAGGCCGAGGGGCTGAAGCAGCACTATGGAGCGGAGGGTGCGACGGCGCGGTATTTCACGCTGCACCAGACGGCGGACGTGCATCACGCGCAGGTGTGGCGCGGACTGATGGAGACGGAGCTGGCGGCGCGTCCGGAGGCTGCGGAGGGTGCTCTGACGGCTGCGGAGACGGCGGCGCAGGCTCTGTGGACGGCTCTGGATGGGATCGAGAGGGAGCGGATGGAGCGGCGGTCTTAACGAGCCCTCCGGGAACCCGGGAGACGTGGGAACCCGGGAGAAGCGGTAGAGGTTGGTGCCCCATCTTCGCGGCGATGTTTGCTGCGGGGTGGGGCATTCTGGTTTTGCGGGGAGCCGGGCTTCACCCATTTCTGTAAAGGATGTCCTGATAACAACCTGTAAAGGATGTCCTGAGGCTGAACGGTGAGGTTGCAATGGATGGGGCAGCGGGCGCTTATTTCTTTTGGGTGCTGAGGTGGACGTAGGTGGGCTGGTTGCGGTCGGCGGAGAGGATGCCGTTCTTTTCGTGGAGTTCTACGACCTGGATGACGGTGTGCCGCTGCCATCCGGCGGGCTTGCCTGCGGCGTCTTCTCCCTGCTGCGCGGCGAAGTAGAAGAGGTAGGCGTGGTCTCCGTTGAGGACGACGTCGGCGTGGTTGCCGATGGCGCGGTCGGTGGGGAGAGTGCCGGGGGTGGCGAGGAGGTTGCCGGTCTGGGCGGTCCAGTGGGTGAGGTCGGTGGAGCGGTAGACGGCGAGACCCTTCCATGCGTCGACGATGAGCCAGTCGTGGCCGCGCCATGCGAAGACGATGGGGCCCTCGCTGGAGCGGTCGGTGACGACGGCGGTGTCGTTGGTCCAGTGGACGAGGTCGGAGCTGTCAGCGGAGTGGATGTGGCTGTGGTCGGCCTCGTCCTTGTACCAGAGGCGCCATTGGCCGTTGGGGAGGCGGAAGACGTAGGGGTCGATGACGCGGTTGGAGGCGAGGTGGAGTTGGTCGGAGAAGGTCCAGTGGGCGAGGTCGGGGCTGGTGAGGTGGATGATTTCGCGGGGGTGGTTCCAGTCGGAGAAGATGCCGGGGACGACGACGAGGAACATGTGGTAGGTGCCGTCGTTGTAGAGGAGGTCGGGGGCCCAGAAGGTGGAGTCGGCGTCGCCGTAGGGGATTCCGGCTTCGCCGCGATAGGCCCAGGTGGTGCCGCCGTCGGAGGATTCGGCGATGCCGATGTGGGTTCCGTGGACCCATTGGACGTCGTGCGCGGGGGGAAGGTCGGCGCGGCGGTTGGTGTAGAACATGAGCCAATGGCCGGAGGCGCGGTCCTGGATGAAGGAGGGGTCGGCGGCGCCGTCGTGGATGGGGTCGCGGTAGAGGGGTTTGGGGGCGGGCTTGGCGATGGCCTGGGCTTGCAGGCGCACTTGCAGGCGGAGGGGAAGGATCTGCGCCAGGGCCAGAAGGACGAGCAAGAAAGCGGATGAAGGCAGCGGGGAAGATCTTCGCATGGGGTATTACTCCGTGGCAGGAATGCCTGGCTGAGCGGCCAAATGGGGACGGGATCAGGCTACTATAGCTGCGAGCAGCGACCCGGAGACGCAGTGCCCATGCTGAAAGCTGTCCGCAGTTCGATACCGCTGGCGATTGTGGCGGTTGCGGTGGTTGCGCGGGTGCTGGCGGCGGTGGTTTTGTTCCGGTTCTACGAGCCGTCGCAGTATTGCCATCAGGGGCTGGAGATCGTTTCGACGGCGCTGTCGCTGAATGCGCATCAGGGTTTCAGCTCGCCATTTTTCACGCCGTCAGGGCCTACGGCTTTTGTGACGCCGGGGTATCCGCTGGTGCTGGCGGGCTTCTTCAGGCTGCTGGGGACGGGAGCGGCGGCGGCGATTTCTCTGGTGGGATTCCAGATTGTGCTGTCGGTGCTGAGCGTGTGGATGGCGATGCGGATTGCGAGCTTCCACTTCGGGGAGCGGACGTCGTATGTGGCGGGCGCGATCTGCGCGGTGGGGCTGCCGATGGTGATGGCTCCAATGCGGCTGTGGGACACGAGCTTGTCGGCGCTGATGCTGCTGGGGATGATTGCGGTTGCGCCGCGGCTGGCGGTGGCTGCTGAGCGGAGGGTCTGGTGGGCGGCGGGGGCGGGGTGCGGCGTTGCCGGGCTGGTGAATCCTGCGCTGCTGCCGACGGCTTTTCTGATCTGGGCGTGGGCGGCGTGGCCGTCGAAGAGGGTTCCGTGGGCGGGGATGCTCGGGTTTGCGCTGGTGTTCGGATGCTGGCCGGTGCGGAATGCGGTGGTGATGCATGCGCCGATTCTGCTGCGGAGCAATTTTGGGTATGAGCTTTGGATGGGCAACCATGCGGGTGGGGACGGCGACTTTGTGGAGGCGCTGGACCCAATGGCGAACCTGGGCGAGCGGGCGAAGTTTGTGCGCGAGGGGGAGCTTGCCTATATGCGCGAGAAGGGCGATCTGGCGAAGAGCTACATCGGGGCGCATCCGGGGGAGTTTGCGCGGCTGACGGAGCGGCGGGTGGGCCGCTTCTGGATGGGGACGGCGAATGGAGGGCCAGCGTTCAATGCTCCGCTGGTGCTGCTGGCGCTGCCGGGGCTGGCGTTGTTGTGGAGTCGCAGGCGGGAGTTGGCGCTGTTTGCAATTCCTCTGCTGGTTTATCCGCTGCCGTACTACATCACGCACCCGGATGCCCGGTTCCAGTACGTGATCGATCCGGTGGTGGCGGTGCTGGCGGCGGTGGCTCTGGACGCGGCGCTGATGCGGCTGGTTTCCGCGGGGAGGAAGGCGGGGGTGGCTTCTTTGCGTTGAGTTGGGGGCGCGCTGGTTCTGCCTCGTCTGTCTCGGCGCGGAGAGGAGAAGAGACCCATGTCTGGGAAGCGAAACACGGGGCACCCGGCTATATCCTCACCGCCTTCGGC
>JAJZHR010000141.1 GCA_021810815.1 Acidobacteriota bacterium
GGCCAATATGGGCCTGGCCCTCGCCGACTACACGAACACCGGCTGGATGAGCCTGCTGGTGAGCCATTTCAGCGACGAGTATGCGGCTCTGTATCGCAATGACGGAGCGATGAGCTTCTCGGATGTCTCTAGAGCGGCTGGCATAGCCCAACCCACCTCGCACTACGTGGGGTGGGGGGACGCGTTCCTTGACCTGAACAACTCCGGTTGGAAGGACCTGGTGCTCGTGAATGGGCATGTCTATCCGCAGGTGGACAGCGCCAAGCTCGCGGTCTCGTACCGTGAGCCGAAGCTCGTCTTCCTCAATCGGCACGATGGAACGTTCCAGGACGCAAGCGCGGAGGCTGGAGCCGCCGTGCGCGTGCCTCAGGTCAGCCGAGGACTCGCAGTAGGCGATCTCTTCAACCGAGGCAGTCTCGATATTGTCGTGGAGAACCTGACTGGCGGCCCGATGATTCTTGAGGCCAGGAGCGATCCTGCGAACCACTGGGCCAGCTTCGAGCTGGAAGGCAGCCCAAGCAACAGGCTGGGGTTGAACGCCCGCGTTTGGGTGACAACGGGAAAGCTGCGGCAGATGGATGAGGTGCGAAGCGGAGGCAGTTATCTGTCACAGAGCGATCTGCGCCTGCACTTCGGGCTTGGACACGCTGTCCGAATCGATAAAGTTGAAATCCAGTGGCCCAACGGCAGGCGCCAGGTCTTTGAAAATATCGCTGGCGACCGCTTCTACCACTTGAAACAAGGCGGCGTGCTCACGCCAGTCACCAGGGGATACTGAGCAAGCGGCTTTTGAAGGGCCGGCGCTTCAGTCCCGCCGCAATTGGCTGAAGCCTTGCGGCCTTCAGCCCGCAAGGCTTCAGGCATGGGAAGTTTCGCTGGATGCTCCTTATTGGCCCGCCATGTCCTGCGGGGAGAGCACCGCCTCTTGAGCGCGCAACTCGGTCTGCAGCGCTTTGATCGAAATATCCTGCACCGCGACTTGATTGCGGATCGACAGGCTTGCGGCAACACCGGCGGCCTGACCCATGATCATGTACTGCGGCGCCATGCGAAGCGAGGAGTAGGCCACATGCGTTGCGGATACGCAGACCGTAACGAGCAGGTTCTGCACCTGGGACTTCTGTGGGGTCAGAATGCGATACGGTATTTCATAGGGTTGCACAGGCACCTGTAGATCGCCCTCGTTCCTCGCAGAGCCGTCGGGAAGCGCGACACGCTGCATGTTGTGCGAGTCGCTGTTGTAGGAGCCCATTCCGATCAAGTCCGGCTTGGCGCGATCTGCTTGCAGATCCGATTGCCTCATCACATAGAACCCCACCATGCGCCGGCTTTCCCGGACATAAAGCTGATTCGGCCAGTGACCTGAGTCCGCAAACTCATCTTTAGGCAGTCCTCACTCGTTGACTTCCTGCCGCAGGCCTGGAGGCACGCCCGGGTCGTGCGAAAGAAAATAGAAAAAGCTCTGAACGTATTCAAGGTGGTCTTCCCAGATAGCCTTCTTTTCCGCGTACGAGGCGTCGGGATAGCTCCAACTGTGGCCGATATAGTCCGTGGAGAAGGGCCCGTTATTGTTGAAGTCCGCCTTGTCGTGGGGGATGAGAACAGGAATTGCGATGTCATGGAGGTCATCCGGCTCGATCCCGTCAAACGAAAAGGCGGCGTGAAAGCCAGACGACTCATCGCCGCTACCTCCGACACCTACCGCGCACAACTGCTCGGACTCGGGTGACCTTCATGCGATTGCCCTGTGCTTGTCATCCAACCCGCATTTTTCCAACTCCAACGATTATCCGCAGACTTTACTCGAACTGGAGCGGCGCTTCAGCAGTGAAGAAGCCTGCATTGAGTACCTTGCGGCTCTCCGTTGGCCCGCCGGCTGGGTATGTCCGCGATGTGCCGGGATGGACGCCTGGTCGATCCGGCGGGCGCGCTGGCTGTGCGGCCATTGCCGGTATGAGACCTCGGTGACCGCTGGAACCGTCTTCCAGGACAGTCACGTCCCCGCTGACCATCCGGCTCCGTGCCATGTGGCAGATCACCAGCCAGAAAAACGGCATCAGCGCGCTCGGCCTGCAGCGAGTGCTCGGTCTGGCCAGCTACAAGACCGCCTGGGCCATGCTGCATAAATTGCGTCGCGCTATGGTTCGCCCTGGCCGCGACCAGTTGGCTGGCGTCGTCGAGGTCGACGAAGCTTACTGGGGAGGAGAGGAAACCGGCACAATAGGGCGGAAAACAGAGTTGAAGACTCGCATCATCGTTGCCGCCGAGGAGGACGGGAACAGCATCGGCCGCATTCGTCTGCACACCATCCCGAACGTCTCCAAAGCCAGTCTGCACAGCTTCATTCGGCAGTCTATTGCGCCAGGGAGCGTGGTTCGAACCGACGGGTGGCATGCCTATATGGGACTGGATGGCTACCTCCATGACCGCCAAGTGCAGATGCATCAGCCGGAAGAGGAGCACTTGCTTCCACGCGCTCATCGCGTGATCTCGCTGCTCAAACGGTGGCTTCTGGGTACCCACCAGGGCGCGGTTGGTCCCGAGCATCTGGACGACTACCTGGACGAGTTCACCTTCCGATTCAACCGCCGCACCTCCAAATCCAGAGGCAAATTATTCTATCGACTGGCTCAACAAGCCGTCCAGACAGAGCCCGCTCCATTCGCCACCTTAGTCAAACCACAACCGGGTGCATAAGGTGGCGTCAAGTAAATATCCATATTGTACAAAAAACGTACACACCACCAGTCAATCATGGAAATCGAGTGTTTTCTGTTCTTTTATATTCAGTAACTTATATGCAATCAATAGCCGGGATACTCCGAGCCCGACCAGATCCACCAATTCAACTTCTCGATTTTTGCTCCTGAGCCTTTCACTTTTAGAGCAACGCCTCCAATGAAAGCCTTTGGCGATGCGCTCCTGCATCTGGTGCTGGGCTGCCCCGCCTGCCATGTGCAGCTTGTGGCGCGCACCGCACCTCCGCCCGCAGTCATCTGCGTCGGTTGCGGGCCCATCTACCCCATCGCCGATAGAACCCGTCCTCTGGTGGATAGGGCTACCCGCGCTTAAGCACTGCGGATTGTATGCTGTAGCCGCAGCGCAGATCCCCCGCAGGAAGCGTGTGCGCTGGGATCGCGCTCAAGGGCCTATGAATCCGCAACAGAAAAGGGTGAATAAGGAGATACGCCACCCCGGCTGCCAGCAGCAATGCAACCACCAGCCAGGCGAGAATCACGCCATAGGGCGCGATGCCATCTCCTTTGTCCTTGGATACTTGATTCATAGGTGGCCTGCTCTGTTGGTTATTTTGCGACGCCGAATGCCTAGTTTGAGTCTAGCGCAATGCTTCAATGGATCGGGCCGCGTGTCCCCTGTGGCCCACACGCATCCGCGGTAGGGCCCATCCGTAGACTTCAGTAACCTCAATTGCTTGAACCGCTTCGGGGGTGAGCAACCCGCTGTCCGATGCCTGCAGCAATTCAACGGCCACAAACAAAATTTGCGCGGGCCAAGCTTGGTCAGGTACGCCGGGGCTGCCTTGTTCGTAACAACAGAGTCTTCATGGACAGGCAACTTCTGCAAGGTCGCAGAGTCTAATCAGAAACGGTGGAGCAACGCCAGGCGTGGCAAGCGCAGGGGTTGTGCAGCACGGCAGAGCGTGGCTTCAGGAGGGGATTCCGGGATGACGGAACGTTTCTCAAATCACGAATTGGCAAGTCTTCGCGATGAACTGTTGCAGTCTGGCCTTGATTCCTGGCAGGCGGCGGAGTTCATCAGCAACTTCCTGAGTGGTCGTGGGTACGGAGTCTCCAGCCATGGCGCGCGGGAGGCCGCAACCCGCATCGAATCGGTCGGATGCTCGTTTGAGTCCATGCATCGCGAGCTAGAGAAGCTGGCCTTGGTGATGTAAGCGCCACCACCGCGAAAAGGGTGTCTGCAGGCATTCGGATTTCTCGAATACGCGGATCACTCACAACTTGCAGGGAATTGCGGTTCAGAATTACGCTCCCGCGCCCGCCCTAGGGAATCCCCACTTCAAGTCCATGCGCCCAGCATGGCGAACAGTGACGACAGGCGTTAGCGGCTCGCAATGGGAAGCTGAGGAGCGGAGTAGCGAAGGCCAGGCATGCTGCTTGGCTTTCGCGCGTTAAGGGCTGTCTGCGGCGCGAGGAAGCAAGCAACCAAGGGGCAGGCTCTTCACTGAATAGCCCCCGCGCACGAAGCGAATGAGTTCAGGCGCATACAGCCACAAAGAAGGCTTCTGCCGCGCTTCTCCCTCCGCGTCTACTCGTATTTCAGCGTCTCCACCGGATCGAGCCGCGCGGCGCGGTTGGCCGGAAGTGTCCCGAAGATCACGCCCACCAGCACTGAAGTGCCCAACGCGATGACCACCGACAAATAGGAGATGGGAATTTTGTACTCGGTGAAGAAGTTCACCGAAACGGGGATAGCAAGGCCTGCGAAGACACCGATGACCCCTCCAGCAAGCGAGATGGAAATAGCTTCCACCAGGAACTGCATTCGTATCTCTCGGGAGGTCGCGCCGAGCGCCTTGCGGATGCCGATCTCCTTGATGCGCGCTTGCACGTTGGCGAGCATGCTGTTCATAATGCCAACGCCGCTGACGATTAGCGTGATGGCGGCAGCCAGCGTGAGTACGATGGTGAGGCCAGTGGCGATACGCGCCATCACGTTGAGCACCTGCGTCAGGTTCTGAGCGCGATAGACAGAGCTTGCCCGGTGCCGCGAGTGGACCACATCGACAATCTGCTTCGACGCCGGAATCACCTCGCTGGCGGTGGCCATGGAGAAGTAGATCTGCTTCACGGCGTTGCTGCCGGTGAAGTAGCGGGCCACCTGATAGGGAATCAGGATGGTCTGCTCATCGATCTCCGTCTGGCCGAAGGTCTCCACGCTCTCCTTGAACGTGCCGATGATGACGAAGGGAATGCCGCTGATGGAGAACGTGCGGCCGACCGCAGCCGAAGCGCTCCCAAACATGCTCTTGGCGAAGGGAACAGTGACAACGGCGACCTTGGTGTGCGTGCTCTCATCCTCGTCGTCGAAGAAGCGGCCAGAGAGCACCTTGAGGTTGCGAACAGCCTTGTACTGCGGCATCACGCCAAGCACCAGCGTGTCGCGCACCACGCCGCCTCCCATGCTGATGCTGTCATGCATGTCCAGCACAGGCGATGCGGCGACAATGCCGGGAACCTGCTGCTGCACCGCGTGCATGTCGTCGATGGTGAGGAAATCCTGGGTGTTGTCGGTGCCCCCCACGGAGGTGCCGCCCAGGTATTCCAGCTCTACCTCATTCGGGCCGATGCTCTGGATCAGGTTGGTGGCGTATTGACGCCCGGTAAGCCCGATGGTGACCACGAGGATGATGGAAGCCGACCCGATGACCATGCCCAGCATGGTGAGCAGGAAGCGCACCTTGCTGGCCCTAAAGCTGTCCACCGCAAGAGCGACCACTTCGCTGAACAGCATCGTCGTTCGAGCGCTGGCCAAGGTGCGCTCGAACGACGCTGGGTTGTGGCCCGCCTGGTGTGGCATAGCTCCTCCTGTGGTCGTGGTAGCAGCTCTTTTAGACGCTTCCAGCCCCGCAGGGGTGCAAAACATCAGTGCGATCCGGCAGCAAGCGTGCTACTTGCCATCCTTCCACAGACCAACTTCCATCCGCGTTCCATCGAGCTTCACATTCTTAGTGTAGGTGACAGTAGCCGTCTTGGCATCGCTGGAGGATGCGAGAGTGGCATTCTTGATCGTGCTTCCAACAGCAAGGTCGGGCAGTTCGTCGCTGCGCATATCCTGGCCCATACCGCCTTGCGCCGCCGCCTGCGCTGCAGTGCCGCTCATCGGAATGTCTTTGCCTGAGGGGCCCGCATCGGCCAGGCTCGGCTTCGGTGCCAGGGAAATAACGTCCGCGTGAACCGGCTCCGCCGCGATCCCCTTGGCCTCCAGCGTGTCAAACGCGAATGAGAACGACTGTCCCGGGGTAACGGCCGTCACTTTGCCGCTGAGCTTGGCACCCTTGGGGACTGTGGTTCCACCCATGGCGACGGACTCCAGCAGCTTCGCTATCACGGGCGCGCCCACGACGACAGACTTGCTGTCTAGCTTGCTGGTGATCGCGACCTGCACCGGGTGGGCCGCCTTCACGGAAGCGCCCTGGGCAACGACCATCGGAACGACCGCCAGAAGAACGGCGGCGGAGAGGACAGCTGAGGATAGAACGGCGACTTTCTTCATTTCGATCATTCTCCTGTGGCTTTTCAAAGTCTATGCATCTCGGCTCAAGGGACAGAAGTCTTCGGTTTGAATTGTAAACTGCGGATCTGCGCAAAGGGGGCCATCCGCCTGACATCGCAGGGCAATCGCATGAAGGTCACCCGAGTCCGAGCAGTTGTGCGCGGTAGGTGTCGGAGGTAGCGGCGATGAGTCGTCTGGCTTTCACGCCGCCTTTTCGTTTG
>JAJZHR010000142.1 GCA_021810815.1 Acidobacteriota bacterium
CGATGCATCAGAGTGGACGCTGCCCCTTAGCTGTCGTGGGGAGGTCGGCACAGTTGCTCTTGTTCAGGGTCAATCGGAAGGGTAGCGCGAAATGGCGCGCCTGGGAAGTGATACTTGCCACCAGGCCGGAAAGCAGTCTGGCCGATGCCTGCGTTTTCCAAGAGAGCCGTATCCGCATAGACTGGAAGATGCATGTTTATTGACGAAGCGAAAATACGTATCAAAGCAGGCGACGGCGGCAACGGATGCATGGCCTTTCGGCGCGAGAAGTTTGTTCCCCGAGGCGGCCCATCCGGCGGCGACGGCGGCCATGGCGGCGACATCATCATGGAAGCCAGCCTGAGCCACAACACCCTGGTGCATTTCCGCTTCAACCCGGAGCACAAGGCCGACCGCGGCCGCCACGGCGAAGGCTCCAACTGCACCGGGCGCGATGGCATTCCGCTGGTGCTGAAAGTGCCTGTCGGAACCCTGCTCTACGACCAGGAGACAGGCGAGCTGATTCACGACTTCAGCACCGTGAACGACCAGCTTGTGATCGCCAAAGGCGGGCGCGGTGGGCGCGGCAACCAGCACTTCGCCACCTCCACCCATCAGGCCCCACGCGAGCACGAACTGGGCCGCCCCGGCGAAGAGCGCCATTACCGGCTGGAACTGAAGCTGCTGGCAGACGCTGGCCTGGTGGGCTATCCCAACGCGGGCAAGTCCACGCTGATCGCGCGCATCTCCGCCGCACGGCCCAAGATCGCCGACTATCCCTTCACCACCCTTGAGCCAAACCTCGGCGTCGTCTCTATCGGCGAGTGGCCGCACGAACTGAGCTTCGTCGTTGCTGATGTTCCCGGCTTGATCGAAGGAGCGCATCTTGGAGCAGGGTTAGGCGTGCAATTCCTGCGCCACATCGAGCGCACCAGCCTGCTCGTCCATCTCGTAGACGTGTCGGACTCCAGCGGCCGCCCCGATCCAGTGGAGGACTTCAAGGTCATCCAGTCGGAGCTAAGCAGTTTCGGCCACGGACTCGACGAGAAGCCGATGATCGTCGTCGCCACAAAGGCGGATGTTGCCAATCCAGCGAAGCTCAAAAAGCTGCAGGCGATGGCGAAGCGCAGGAAACTGCCCTTCTACACTATCTCCGCCGTAACCGGCGAAGGCGTGGATGCCTTGAAGTACGCCATCGGGGAAAAGGTCCGCGAACTACGGGCCAGCCGCGCCCAACTCGAAGCTACCACCCACGCATGAAAAGTGGGCGATTTGGGAAAGATCATCATGTGCTACCACGGTTCCACGCCCAATTACCCGCTCTATTGTGAATAGCATCGCTCTGCGAGAACAGATGACTGGACCGAACCAAGCCGCCCGACGAGCGAGTGATAGAACTGCTCCTTCGACTGCTTCTGAACGAATGCGCGCAGAACCTGGCTCTGGCGGCGGAAAGCCTCGTAGGTGATCGCGTCTGGATCGACCAGCGAAACAAGCCGCGCATGAAGCTCCTCGACAATCGGCGCAAACTCCTTGTTGAAGGCCAGGTTGTTATATTCCCCGAATGGCGCGCTCATATCAAACAAGAGCGGGTCGCCGCCCGTGAAATAAATATATTTCCACTTATCCTGCCGGATCATGAACGAACCGGTGGCATTGCCCTCCGAATGCGACTCGCTGTACGCAAAAGAAGGCTGGGCCGATGCTCTGCCTTCAAGCAAAGGCCATAGGGAATTGCCGCGCAGACCGTCTGAATTGCCCTTGGCAGACTCTATCAGAGTTGCGATGAGGTCGACGTGGGACGCCGGAGCATCAATCACTTTGCCTGCGGGAATGCCGGGGCCGGCGATAAGAAGCGGAACCCGGCTCGCGCTATCCAGCAGATTATTTTTCAGCCAAAGGCCATGCTCTCCCATCATTTCGCCATGATCGCTGGTGTATACGATGATGGTCTTCCTGAGTTCACCGCTCTCCTCCAGCGCGTCAAGAAGCTCGCCAACCAACTTGTCCATCTCCGTGATCATGCCAAAGTAGGCGGCACGCGCATTGCGTTGACGTTCAGCAGCGATCGGAAGTTGAATGTCTTTGTAGCTTGCCAGCATCTGGAAAACTGGATGCCTGCGCTCCAGATAACCGTCCGGCCACTGCGCCAAAGCCATCTTCGCAGGCGGATATATCTCCTCGTACTGCGGCTTAGCTTTGAACACCGGGTGCGGAGCCGTGAAACCTACCCAGGCGCACCATGGCTTCTGCCCACCTCCATTTTGCTTGCGCAGGAAGGCGACTCCATTGCGGGCTCTGCCGGCATCGGGGTGCTCGCCAGCGTTGAAGCTGCCGTTGACAAAGCCCCTCTCCTGCGCGCGCCAACACAAGGGAGAGCGGAAAAGCGAAGTGATGTCAGGTTTGGTCCAGTGCTCGTGGGTGGTCTCGAATTCCTGGAAACCGAGATCGTGACTCCTGCATAGATCCATCTTCCCTGTGGCCCAGCAATCGTAACCAGCATCTTGCAGCCTGTTGCCCCATGTCGGCGAGTGACCATCGAAGGGAGTGCTGTTGCAATAGGACTTCACATCCGAGGGAAACATGCCAGTCATCAAACCTGCTCTGCTCGGAGCACACACCGGGCTGCTGCAATAAGCATTTCTGAAATTGGTTCCGGCGGCTGCCAGACGATCCATGTTCGGCGTCTTCACAATCGGGTGGCCGCTTGCGCCAACTGCCCAGGCAGCGTGCTGGTCCGAGCAGATAAACAGTATGTTTGGCTTTTCCGAAGAGGCTCCGCTTCCAGTGGAATCCGCACTGATCGCGTCGAGCAGATTTGGGCTTGCTGGAGATGCGTGCCCAGCAAGAGAGTGCAGAACGATCCCACACCCCGAAGCAATCCCGGAAGCGATCAAAGACCGACGTGAGAGCTGTCCCATATGCGACTCCTATGAGTTATCTGCGTGACCGTTTGAGCTATCTGTGCGACCGTTGATATCCCCAAACTGTCTGTCCGTCGGCTATTCCATCCTGCAGTGCCTTGCCGACGAGCATGCAATCCGCTAAATCCCGCATTCCAGTATGCACGCATTTCGCCTGATTCCGCTGCTATGCTTCACGCGTCAGATAGTAGTACACCGTTGGCGTCACGATCAGCGACAGCAGCATCGAGATGACCAGACCGCCGATCACAGCCACGGCCAGCGGCTGCAGCATTTGCGAGCCTGCGCCCAGAGCGAATGCCAGTGGCAGCATTCCGCTGACAGCGGCGATGGCGGTCATCAGGATGGGCCGCAGCCTGCGCTGTGCGGCCTGCAGCATCGCCTCCTGCGCGTCCAGACCTGCCTCTCGGAACTTGTGCTCGGCGTCCAGCAGCAGAATGCCGTTCTTCGCCACGATGCCGATCACCATAATCAGACCCATGAACGACGCCACGTTGAACGTGATGCCGGTGACAAGCAGTCCAGCGACCACGCCGGACATTGACAGCACCGACGACGTAAGAATCGCAATGGGCGCGGAGAAGTTGCGAAACTCCGCCAGCAGCACACCGAACACCAGCACCAGAGCGATCAGCAGCACCCGCAGCAGCTCTGCGAAGGATTTCTGCTGCTCCTGGTATGTGCCGCCATACTCCACGCGCACGCTGGAGGGCAGGTGCATGGCGGCGACGGCGGCCTTCACGCGCACGATGGCGCTGCCGAGGTCGGAGCCCTCAAGCCTGCCGGTCACGGCGAGCATCTGCTGCAGATTCTCCCTGCGAATCTCGTTCTGTGGCGGCAGTTGCTGAACATCGGCGAGAGCGCTCAGCGTCGCCGTCTTGCCCGTCGCGCTGTTCAGCACGGTTCCCTCGATGGCTTCGAAGGAAGCCCGATGCGCATCGCTGTAGCGGACGCGGACGGCATACGGGCGGTCGTTCATGATGAGCGGATTCGCGGACTCGACGCCTTCGAGGATCGCGGTGGCGTCTGTCGAAACCTCCTGCGGTGTAAAGCCCAGCCGGGCCGCCACGGCAGGGTTCACCTGGAAGGAAGTCGCAGGCCCGCTGATCGTGTTCTCCACTCCATTCTGCACATCCACGACGCCGGGCAGCTTGCTGATGGTCGCGCCAACCTTTTCGCCAAGCCCGGGCAGGATGGACGGATCACTTGAAAACATCTTGATCTGGATCGGCTCTGGCGAATTCGACAGATCCCCGATCATGTCCTGCAGCACCTGGGTGAACTCGATGTCCAGCTCCGGCTCCTTCGAGTGGATATGCTCGCGCAGACCCTCCATGATCTCGTCGATGCCGCGGTCGCGCTTGTTCTTCAGCTTCACGGTCAGGTCGCCGGTGTTCGCCTCTGTCACAGCGGCAAGGCCCATCTGCAGGCCGGTGCGCCGAGAGATGCTCTCCACCTCCGGAGTTGCCTGCAGCATGCGCTCCACGTGCAGCAGAACGCGGTTCGTCTCTGTCAGCGAGCTCCCTGCGGGCATGATGTAGTCCAGTATGAAGCCGCCCTCGTCCATCGCAGGCAGCAGGTCGGAGCCAAGCGACTGGAAGCCGAGATAGGTCGCTCCCACCAGCAGGACGCAGCAGAGCGCCAGCATCCACGGCCTGCGCAAGGCCCAGTGAAGAACTCTGCTATGCCCGCGCAGGATGCCGGTCATCAGCCTCCCTGTCTCCCCATGCTCATGCTGCATCAGCTTCAGCGTCTCCGCCGCCTGGTCCTCCACTTTCGCCGCCATCATCAACTCTTCCGGGTCTCTCGGCTCGGCCCGCTGCCCCAGTTCCTCTTCCGCCGCAGTATTCTCTCCGGCCAAGATGATCGTTCTGTCATCGCCCTCTTTGCGCTTCCGCTCGCCCAGGAAGATGAGGCTCAGGCTGGGCGTCCAGGTGAGCGCCAGGAGCAGCGACGTCAGCAGAGAAACCGTCATGGTGATGGCAAGTGCCCGGAAGAATGTTCCCGTAACGCCTGTGACGGAAACCAGCGGAAGGAACACGACGATGGGCGTTAGCGTGGAAAAAACCAGCGGCGTCGTGATCTCATGCAAAGCCTTGCGAACTGCCTCGATGCGCCACTCGCCAGCGTCGCGATGCAGCACGATGTTCTCCACCACCACAATGGCGTCGTCTATTACCAGGCCCACAGCCGCAGCGAGGCCCCCGAGCGTCATCAGGTTGAAGCTCTCGCCAATGGCCTCAAGGAAGATGAACGTAACCAGAATCGTGACGGGGATGACAAGTCCGGCCACCAGCGATGAGCCCCAGTCGCCCAGGAAAAGAATAATGATGATCGAAGCCAGCACGAGGCCAATCAGAATCGCGTCGCGCACACTCGTGATGGCAGCGCGCACCAGTTCCGACTGGTCGTAGAAGGGTTGGAACTGGATGCCCGCAGGCAGCGTCTTCTTCAGTTGCGCCACTTCTGCCGCCACCTCATCCGCCACAGCAACCGTGTTGCTCGCCGGCTGCCGTGAAATGTTCAGCAGTACCGCCGGCTTCCCGTTGGCGGTCACAATCGTGTACACCGGCTGCGGCGCTGCCTTCACCTCCGCAACATCCGCAATGCGCACCGGAACTCCGCCGGCTGTCGTCTTCACCACCACCTGACCCAGTTCCCCTGCCGAGTGGACCTGCCCTCCAACCAGACCCAGAATCAGCTCATGATTCGCCTCGTACAGTCCCGGCGAATCGATCAGGTTGGTGTTCTGCACCGCGTTCATGATGTCCGTGATGGTCACGCCGCTGGCCAGCAGACGCGCTGGATCCGGCACAATGTGGAACTCCGGAACCTGTCCTCCCTGCACAAGCACCGTGCTCACGCCGGGAAGCCGGTTCATCGGCGGTTGCAACTGATAGGTCGCAATCTCCCACAGCTTGTCCTGTGGCACCGTGTCGGAGGTCAGGCTATAGCCGAGTATGGGAAACGTCGCAAAGGTGAGCCGATGGCTGGAAACCCGCGCCGTCGGCGGAAGCTCCTGCTCCACTTTCGAGAGCGCAGCATCCACCAGTTCCAGTGTCGTCACCATGTTCTCGTTCCAGTCGAAGAACAGGCTCACCTCGGCCGATCCGCGACTGGTAATCGACCGCACCATCGTCAGCCCTGGAACCGCGTTCACCGCAGTCTCCACAGGCTTCGTGATGGTCACTTCCATCTGCTCCACCGGCATCACGCCGTTGTCGATGCCGATCACCACGCGAGGAAAGTTTGTCTCCGGAAAAACCGAGATAGGAATCTGCGTCGCAAGGTAGGCGCCGATGATGGCTGCCACAATGGCAAAGAACATCACCGTGCGACTGTTGCGCACCAGCCAGAACCCAGCGTCGCCCCTGGTTCCAGCTCGGAAATTCGCCGCAAGTTTTTTCAGCCAGACAGGTTCCCTCATTTTGCGTCACTGTTCTTGGCTGTTGGTTCGCCCGCTTTCCCATCGGCTGAGGGCTTGGAGCCTTCGTCCTCTGCTCCCGCCACCA
>JAJZHR010000143.1 GCA_021810815.1 Acidobacteriota bacterium
TAACAGCCTCTAGGGAGGGTGGGGGTGTCTCGATAGGCTTTCACGGCACCTGGGCGCTGCGAGTCCACGAAAGAATTTGGGTAAATTGTTGAGTATATTTCGGAAGGATCGTCTGTAAGTTATTTATTCTCAAAGAATGATGGCTCCTCAGGTAGGACTCGAACCTACAACCCTTCGGTTAACAGCCGAATGCTCTGCCATTGAGCTACTGAGGAATGACCGTTGCAGCGGAGCACAACGCTGTGGCAAGAGAAGCCATATTGTTCCGCTGCATCGTTTATAACAAATACCTGCATTCAAGGTCAAAGAGGGATGCGCCGAAGGCCAGAGTTTCGAGGAAACCGAGCGGCTTGAAATAGACTTCAGAACAACATCACGGCGATGCGATGGGTGGAGAAGCCGTCTTCGTTGCCGGCTGCGCATGCGCCCACCAGCGCGGTCTTGTACTTGCCAGAGCGCAGCCTTGCCGTCAATGCTCCTGGAAGTTGCGATAAATCCGTTGCTGTGTAGTGCATCAGGAACAGGGGCTGCCGGCTTCCCGCATGGCCATCGTCCATGGCACAGGTCTGCCTGGCGATTGACTGGTCCCGGAGCACGGTGACGCCGAACCGCCGCACCAAGGCTCCGACCTGCTGCTCCTGAGCTTCCAGACTCATCACAGCGACGCTGCGCGAGAAATCCTGCACGGCAAACCATTCGCCCCCGTGCTGCACCAGGGCCACTCCAATGGAGTTGAACTGCGGATTCAGCAGGTTCGCGCGGTGGCCTGGAGAGTGCATCCATGCGTCGTTGAGGGCGGCGGGGTCGGGGTTGACGGCGACATTCTCTGCGACCACGCTGAAGTCCGCTCCCGCCTGCATGGCGCGGCTCTGCAAGTCGGGCTCTCCGGCGAACTGGTGGGAGATGGCATTCTCCCTTGCCATTCTCGCCGCGTGCAGCCTCGCTGCCTGGGCAAGCTGGGAGGACCAGCGCAGGGGCGCGACCCCATGCCGGGCGCGATCTTCATTCGCCTGGATGAAGATGAGCTGCTCGGCAGGGGTGGACGGGCCAGCCTGCCGTTGGCTCGTTGCGGAAGCGGGTCGAGCGGAGGCTGCGGGATGCGTCTGCAAGCGCTGAGCTTGCGCGACGAGGCCAGCCTGCGCCGATAGAAGCAGCAGGCCAGCCAGTATCGTAGCCAGGAGCGGGATGTGATTTCGTTGAACCATACAGCAGAGGAAACACCTGCTGGCAACATAGGTTGTGGTGGAAGAACTTTCAGCCTTTGCTCGATAGAGGGGAGCGAGACTCGGAGGTCGACTCCAGCTGCTGCCGCGCTGCCTCATAGGCAAGCCGGATTCCTTGCTCCAGCGGCGTGCTCGCCTTCCAGCCAAGGGACTGGATGCGGCTGACGTCCATCAGCTTGCGCGGCGTTCCATCCGGCTTGCTGGTGTCGAATACCAGACTGCCGTCATACTCCAGCACGCGCGCAACGGTTTCCGCCAGCTCGCGAATCGTAACGTCCTCGCCGGTGCCAATGTTGATCAGCGGCGGCGCATGCCGGGTCAGCAGGGAAGCGAAGCGCACCTCGTCCATTTGCATCAGAAAGAGGCATGCCTCGGCGAGATCGTCGCTGTAGAGCAGTTCCCGCCGCGGCGTGCCAGTACCCCATACCGTGATCGTCTTGTCACCAGCGGCTTTGGCCTCTACCACCTTGCGGATCAGCGCAGGCAGCACATGCGACTTGTTGAGGTCGTAGTTGTCCCCAGGCCCATATAGATTGGTCGGCATCGCAGCGAGATACCTGGTTCCGTACTGACGGTTGTAGGCCCAGCACATCTCGATGCCAGCGATCTTCGCCACGGCATATGCGCGATTGGTGGCTTCCAGGGGGCCAGTCAGCAGATATTCTTCCTTGATCGGCTGCGGGCAGAGCGCTGGATAGATGCAGCTCGATCCCAGAAAAAGCAACCGCTCAACTCCTGCCGCACGGCTCTCTTCGATGACGTTGGTCTGGATCAGCAGGTTCTCGCGAATGAAGTCCGCAGGGTAGGTGTCATTCGCGAGGATGCCGCCTACCTTGGCCGCTGCGAGGAAGACGTATTCCGGCCGTTCCTGGGCAAAGAAGTCGCTCACCTGCTTCCGGTCGGTGAGATCCATCTGCGACCGCGACCGCAGCAGCAGGTTCTTGAACCCCCGCTGCTCCAGAGCGCGGTGGATCGCCGATCCCACCAGGCCACGGTGTCCTGCGATGTAGACGCGGCTGTGCTTTTCCATGGGCTAGGTCTCGCGCACGCTGTAAGCGTTGTAGCCATGCCGACGCACCAGGGCGTCGCGCTCGGCGGCTTCCAGGTCTGCATCCACCATCTCCCGTACGAGCTCTTCGAACGTGGTTTTGGGAACCCAGCCCAGCTCGGTGCGAGCGCGGGTGGCGTCGCCAAGCAGAGACTCCACTTCGGTCGGACGGAAGTAATTCGGGTCGATGGCGACGATAACATTGCCCTGCTGGTCCAGCGCTTTCTCATCGACGCCGCTGCCTGTCCAGCGCAGCTTGAGTCCGAGGAGATCGGCTGACAGGTCTACGAATTCGCGCACGCTGTGCTGCTCTCCGGTGGCGATCACGTAGTCCTTCGCTTCTTCCTGCTGCAGCATCAGCCACTGCATCTCGATGTAATCGCGCGCATGGCCCCAGTCGCGCTTGGCGTCCAGGTTGCCGAGGTAGAGATCCTTCTGCAGGCCAGTCTTGATGCGAGCCAGGGCGCGCGTGATCTTGCGCGTGACGAAGGTCTCTCCGCGCAGCGGCGACTCGTGGTTGAAGAGGATGCCGTTGCAGGCGTAGATGCCGTAGGCCTCGCGGTAGTTCACCGTGATCCAGTAGGCGTACAGCTTGGCCACGCCATACGGAGAACGAGGATAGAACGGCGTGGACTCGCGCTGTGGAACCTCCTGCACCAGACCGTACAACTCGGAGGTGGAGGCCTGGTAGAAACGCGTCTTCTTTTCGAGGCCAAGGATGCGGATGGCTTCCAGAAGACGCAGCGGTCCGAGAGCATCCGAGTTCGCCGTGTATTCCGGCTCTTCGAAGGAGACCTTCACGTGGCTCTGCGCGGCCAGGTTGTAGATCTCGTCCGGCTGCACTTTCTGCACGATGTGAACAAGGCTCGTCGCATCCGTCATGTCGCCATAGTGCAGTACAAAGTGACGACCGTGCGCGTGGGGGTCTTCGTAGAGGTGGTCGATGCGGTTTGTGTTGAACAGCGACGCGCGCCGCTTGATGCCATGCACCTCATAACCTTTGGCGAGCAGGAACTCCGCCAGGTAGGCTCCGTCTTGTCCTGTGACTCCTGTGATCAGTGCTCTCTTCAACCTGTCATGCTCCTTGCTTTTGTTGTAATTCGCGATGCTGCCGCATCTGGCAGAGCAACCGATTCGGGATGGAGGGTCTTTCTGATTCTAGGGCCTGTCGCAGTCTTTAAGCGAGACGCGAATGCTGCGTCGCGAGGGAATCCAGCGCGCGCTCGAAGCGCAAGAGCACCTCTTCGCGTCCCAGGTACGTTACGGCGAACTTCCGCGCCGCCTCGCCAAGCGTGCGTCGCAGACCTCCATCGTCCAGGAGCCGCTTCACCGCGCCGCACAGAGCGTCAAAGTCTCCAGCGGGAACCGCGATCCCATGTCCAACCACTGCTTCCGCCACCTGAGTGCCAGCGGCGGCGGTTGCGATCACGGGCCTGCCGCTAGCAAGCATTCCTGTCAGCTTCGAGGGCATCACCAGATCAGCGGCATCAGCCTTTTGCGGCAGCAGGTGGATGTCAGCGGCGTTCAGCAGATCGTTCAGGCAATCCATAGGTTGCAGAGGCAGCAAGGATACATTTGCCATGCCGCTGACCATCTCTTCCAACTGGGGGCGGAATGCTCCGTCGCCACAGAAGATGAAGTGCGCCCTCTGGTCTTGGATAAAATGCGAAGCCAGCGGAGCAAGCATTTCCAGCCCCTGCTTGTTGCCCATATTGCCGGAGTACAGCAGCACCACCTGATCCTCGCGAATGCCTAATTCTCTGCGCATGTGGTTTGGGCCGCTTGCAGTATCCAGCGGATAGATGGCTTCGGTGTCTACCCAATTGGGGAAAAGAAGCGTCCTGTCTGGCTGCACGCCCTTGGTCAATGCGCGCTGAACCATGTTCGGCGAAATGCTGGAGACGCGATCGAAGCGCTGGGTGAAGAAGTGCTCAAATGCGAGCGCGAAGTCGTGGATGGGGCCGCCAGACGGAAGCAGACCGAGGTCGAATGCTGCGTCAATCTCGAAATCCTGAACATGGAGCCAAGCTGGCGAACCTGCGAGCCCGGCTGTTAGCAGGGCCATAGGAGCGCAGAAGAATGCGGGCTCGACGGTGAAGACGATCTGCGGCTTCCATCCGATTTGCGCGAGCATGACAGGCAGGCTGCTCAGCGCGAAAGAAAGCAGGTGCAGCATCCGCTTGAATCCGCTGGGTTGCGTTGGAACCCACAAGGGGCAGCGGTAAACCTTGGCACCGTCCAGAATTTGCGTCGTGTAGCGCATAGCCTGGTAGCCTTCGGAGACTTTCCATGCCGGGTAGTACGGAGGCGTGGTCACGACACGGACATCGTGGCCGCGGCTGGCGAGCCACTGCACCATTTCGCCAGTGAACTTGCCGATGCCCGTCAACTCCGGTGTGTGATTGAGGCCGTAGACCAGAATGCGCAGATGAGTCCTTCAGGCGCAATGCGCCTTATCATGTTGAAATCAAAAGCACAGGGTTGCGGTGCTTCCCGCCAGGAACCGACAATGAAGGCATGCCGCACCAACGCTCTGCATGTGCATGCGCGCGGACTGGCTCGCTTCAGCATATGCGGAAATGCTTCTGGTTTGAAGCGGCATTTCCGCCCTGGGGTCGGCAGCTACGCCCGCATCGCAGCCGGGAACGAGAACGGCGAACGATCAAGAACCATTGTATTCCGGCGCGCGCGGAGGGGCGATGAAGAGGAGGGAAGGAGGAAAAGGCATAGAGGCCAACCGCGGAAGCTGGTGAGTGTCCCTTCTCTTTTCGGCGGTTCGGCTAACATGCTCTCTGAAAACTTCATACAATCAGGTGCATGCTTGGCGGAACCTCACAATGGTCCTTTCGAAGTGCGCGGCGTTCCTCTGGAACATTCCTTCTGCGCTCTTTCCAGAGTCATTCGCTGGCGACTGTTGGCACTCTTCTGTTGCTGCTTTTTGTCGTTGGGGCGCTGTTTGCGGCAGGTATTGCTCCGCACGACCCAGCGGCGATCGACCTGAATGCTCGGCTTTTGCCGCCGACTCTCCACGGGCACTTGTTTGGCACCGATGAGTTGGGAAGGGACATCTTCTCGCGCGTGCTCTACGGAGCGCGGATTTCGCTGACCGTTGCGACCAGCGTGGTGGGGATTTCGCTGATGCTGGGGCTTGTCGCCGGCGCCATGGCGGGATTCTACGGCGGCTGGATGGACACGCTGCTCAACGTGTTGGTATTCAACGCTTTTCTGTCGCTGCCCGGCATTCTGCTGGCCATCGCTTTCGTGGCTTTTCTTGGGCCGGGGCTCTTCAACCTGATCCTCGCCCTCGCCATCAGCGGATGGGTGGGGTATGCGCGGCTGGTGCGGGCGCAGGTGCTGGCGGTGAAGGAGCGCGAATTCGTAGAGGCAGCTCGCTCCCTCGGTGCTGGAGATTTGCGCATCCTGCTGCGCCATGTGCTGCCGAACATTATTCAGCCGGTGGTGGTGCAGGCGGCGATCGGGCTTGCGGGAGCGGTGCTGGCAGAGGCTACGCTCAGCTTCCTGGGCCTGGGTGTTCCGCCGCCAGCGCCAAGCTGGGGAGCGATGCTCAACGACGCCCGCTCGCACCTCTTCGACGCGCCTTACATGGTCTTCTTTCCCGCAGTGGCGTTGATGCTGTGCGTGCTCTCCTTCAACCTGATCGGCGACGCTCTGCGGGACTGGATGGACCCACGATTGACGGGTGTGACGGCTCCAGGGCTGACAGGTGTTGCGGCTCCCGCTCCGGGCTTGAGCGTGGTGGGACCGCTGTGAAGAGGAGCGGGCGCCGCATATGAGGCGAAGCAATATGGCTGAAAAGACCTACCGGATTGGCGTTATTTCAGATACGCATGGCCTGATGCGCGGCGAGGCGCTGGCCGCGCTGGCTGGCGTTGACCACATCCTGCATGCCGGTGACGTTGGCGACATTGCGATCCTGGAGCGTCTGAGAGAATTGGCCCCAGTCACTGCGATTCGCGGCAATGTGGATACGCGCGGCACGGTGGCAGCGCTTCCAGAAACGGAAGTCGTGGAACTCGCGGGGAAGACGTTCTACCTGCTGCACGACCTCAACCAGCTCGATCTCGATCCCCGCGCGGCAGGCTTTGCAGCCGTCGTGAGCGGCCACACGCATCA
>JAJZHR010000144.1 GCA_021810815.1 Acidobacteriota bacterium
AAGGCGGGCCAGCCAAGGGAAGCCTTCTCCCATTACAAAACAGCCGATAGCCATCTGCGGCAATCGGTGGATGTCTTCGACATCGTCGACGATGGATTTCCGGGGCCTGATCTTTTGGTTTGCGATTGCCGCGACGGTCACCCCGATCATCGCGACCAGGTAGACGGTGATGGTGCGGTCAGGCTCGTGGAGATTGCTGTTGGCCGGCTCTCCCATCACTACCTTCGCGCATTGCGACAGGATGAGGCCCAGGACGGCGTGGAGGAGCACGAATGCGCCGCTGGCTCTGAACATGCCTCCGCATACATTGAAGGCGTAGGTGGCGAGCAGGATGTATATGAAGACGCAGGAGGCGAAGTAGATATCTGTGCGCAGACCCACCTGGAGGCAGAGGAGCACCGAGGCGAACACGAATGCCCACTGGAGCGGTATCTTCTCTGGAAAGGGGAATCTCATCGTAGGACCAGTCTATCAACCGGACACATGGGGCTGTCGCTTTCGCTGCCGGACGGCTTTGCTTGAGGCATCGCGGACAGGTAGAATACAGGTTGGTGGTGAAGTGCGATGCCAGAACCCCGGAGGTGAGTTGTTGCCAAGTCCAGATCGATTTCTTTTCACGTCGGAGTCCGTTACAGAAGGGCATCCTGACAAGATTGCCGACCAGATTTCCGATGCCATCCTCGATGCCTGCCTGGAGCAGGATCCCTATAGCCGCGTGGCATGCGAAACGCTGACGGCTACCGGACTGGTCGTTATTGCCGGGGAGATCACGACGCAAGCCTATGTTGATTTCCAGTCCTTGGTGCGTGGGACAGTGGCTGCTATCGGCTATGACAACGCGCTTTACGGGTTCGATTCGAATACCTGCGCGGTCATTTCATCGATCAACAAGCAGTCTGGCGACATCGCCCTGGGCGTGGATACAGGCGGAGCGGGCGATCAGGGAATGATGTTCGGCTATGCGACGAGCGAGACTCCGCAGCTGATGCCCGCGCCGATCGCGCTCGCGCACCAATTGACCGAGAAGCTCTCGGCGGTGCGCAAGTCTGGCCTGATGTCCTACTTGCGGCCCGATGGCAAGAGCCAGGTGACGGTGGAATACGACGAGAACCACAAGCCTGTGCGCGTGGATGCGGTCGTGATTTCTACCCAGCATGCTGAGAACGTCGGCAACGACGAGTTGCGCGCGGACATTCTGAAGCATGTGATTCAGGCGGTGATTCCGGCAGAGCTGCTGGATGAGAACACCAAATATCACATCAATCCGACAGGCCGCTTCGTCATCGGCGGACCGATGGGCGACACGGGCCTGACTGGCCGCAAGATCATCGTAGATACCTATGGCGGCATGGGGCGCCATGGCGGTGGAGCATTCAGCGGCAAGGATCCGACAAAGGTGGATCGCTCGGCTGCGTACATGGCTCGCTATGTCGCGAAGAACATTGTGGCGGCAGGTTTGGCAGAGCGCTGCGAAGTCCAGCTCGCTTATGCTATCGGCGTTGCTGAGCCGGTGAGCGTGCGCGTGGACACCTTCGGCACGGGCGTCATCGATTCCACCAAGCTTCAGGAATTGGTTCGGGCCAACTTCTCGCTGACGCCGAAGGGCATCATTGACAGCCTCAATTTGCGCCGCCCCATCTACAAGCAGACGGCTGCGTATGGTCACTTTGGCCGCTCGAACCCCGACTTCACCTGGGAGGCAACGGACAAGGCAGCGACTCTGCGGGAGCAGGCGGGCCTGAAGGGCGCTCCGGAGCCTGCAGCCAAGTAAATGCGTTCTTTCGTAACGAAGGGCAGACCATGATCGGTCTGCCCTTTGTTTTTATTGAGCCGGGCCCTTTGGATTGCTATGGTGCATTCCCACGCATGCCGCAAAGACAACTACGCGGCATGGATGAGGCACCCAGTTCCGTGTCGCCCATTGATTGAAGCCGGATCAATCATCAGACAGTCTGAAGCTTCGCCCTGGCCAATCCCAGCCCTGATCATCCGGGAACAGCGCACGCCATCCGCCACAAACAGCGCACGGCATCAGCGACCTTGCGCGTCGAAGGGATCGGCAACCACGGGAATCTCAGGCGTTGCTCGCTACCTTGACCGGCGTGAGCCAGTTGTAGCGGTCCGGCCGCGTTCCGTTGACGATGCCGAAGTACTCGTCGGCGAGCATCTTCGTGATGGGACCCTTCTTGCCATCGCCAATCTGGATGCGATCCACCGAGCGCAGGTGGCTCACCTCAGCGGCGGTGCCGGTGAAGAAGGCCTCGTCGCAGATGTAGAGCATCTCACGCGGCAGAGCCTGTTCCACCACAGGAATGCCGAAATGGCGAGCCAGGGTGAGGATGGAGTCGCGCGTGATGCCGGAGAGCACGGAGTTGGCCAGTGGCGTGGTGTACAGGACGCCGTTGCGGACGAGGAAAAGATTCTCGCCCGAGCCTTCAGAGAGAAGTCCATTCACATCGAGTCCAATGCCCTCGACGTAGCCGTTGGCCTCTGCTTCCATGCGGATCAGTTGCGAGTTCATGTAATTTGCGCCGGCTTTGGCGAGGGTGGGCATGGTGTTGGGTGCGAGGCGGTTCCAACTGGAGACGCAGACATCGGCACCATCGTGGCCTGCCACGTACTTGCCCCAGGGAAAGTTTGCGATGTAGACGTCGATGGGGCAGCCCTTGGGATTGACGCCGATTTCCCCGTACCCCCGTATCGCGATGGGGCGGATGTAGCAGGGGGCGACGCCGTTGGCCTCGACAACCTCGATCACAGCCTGGTTGAGTTGATCGAGCGTGTAGGGAAGGGGCATGCGGTAGATTTTGGCCGAGTCGAGCATGCGCTGCATGTGCTCAGGCAGGCGGAAGACGCCCGCACCCGTTGGTTGCGTGTAGCAGCGGATTCCTTCGAATATGGAGGAGCCGTAATGTATCACGTGGGACATCACGTGGATGTTGGCCTTTTCCCATGGGATGAGGGAGCCGTTGAACCAAATGTTGGGTGTGGTCTCGATGGGCATGGCGCTGATCTGCTCCTTATAGTGTGAAACATTTGATATTAGCTGGCTGGCGACGAAATTGCGAGGGCTAGACAGGCAGCGCTTCCCGGCGGCTGCAGAAGCGGCTTCCAGAGCGGCTTCCGGAGCATCGAATCGCGCATGGGCCAGAGAATGCCATCTTCAACTGCAGCTCAGTCGGCGATCCTGTCGAACATCGCAGTCTGCGCAGGAAGTGGTGGAGTTTCTAACGATAAGATGGCACAGTGCCGCAAGATGGCATGGTGCTGCGCCTTCAAGACGGCGGCGCCGAATGGGGTTTGGAGATGATGCTTTCGAGTTTCGGGCCCGCAGGAGAGCAACTGACCCGCGCGATGGTGCCTCTGCACTCGTATTACGTGCGGTTTTCGCTGCTGGCTCTGAGTTCGATTTTCTTTCTCGTGGACCCCTTCGCTGCGATTCCGACCTTCCTGGCCATCACGGAGGGCGTGGATGCGAAGCGGCGCAGGGGAATGGCCTGGCGCGCGTCGGTGACGTGCTTCGTGGTGCTGACGAGTTTCGCCCTGGCCGGGGAGTACATCTTCAAGCTGCTGGGCATCACGCTGCCGGCATTCGAGATCGCGGGCGGCCTGATCCTGCTGCTGATCGGCATCGACATGCTGGAGGCCAAGCGGTCGCCGACGCAGGAGTCCAGCGGCGAGACCCAGGAAGCGGCGATGAAGGAGGACGCTGGCATCGTGCCGATGGGAATACCGATGCTCGCCGGGCCGGGCGCGATCTCAAGCGTGATGGTGCTGGTGGGACAAGCGCCGACGCATTGGCAGATGGCGGCGATTCTAGCGGCGATTTTTATCACGGCTGGCATCAGCTATCTGGTGCTGGCCGCCGCCAGTCGTGTGCGGGCGGTGCTGGGAGAGACCGGCATACGCATCCTGGTGCGCATCATGGGTCTGCTGCTGGTGGCGCTGGCGGTTCAGTTCTTCGTGAACGGCCTGCATGACCTTGGAGTTATTGCGAAGGTTGTGGCGGAGAGTTGAAATTGTCAGGAAGTGAAACTTCCGTATCTTATTGATAGAAATAAGATGTTTTCATGCGGGAGATGTCCTCGACGAGGGTATACTGTGATCGATTTCTGAATGCCGATGCCAAAAGGACGATACCCAAAAATTGTCTTGAGACTGTGACGGGCTGGAGCGTAAAAAATCTCCGCCACTCTGCAGAATAGGTTGACGACCTGACCTCAAGAAGCGCGCGTGGCTTGATGTGCGCGCTTCCAGGGATGCGTTCCAGACCGCGCAGCAAGATGAGTATTCGCTGTCTGCTCCGCTGGAGGCTGCCAGAAGAATGCATGAAAGCCGGATGAACCGCTGCGCGCGCGCCGTCTTCCAAGGCAGGGTCTACCAGAACCTGGCGATGTTGTTTTGCCTTCTCTTTGGATTGGCGATCATCGTCAATACCGAGCTATCCGGGAATCCGATGTGGTTCTGGTATGCGATGCTCTTTCATCGCGGAGCGAAGTTGTATGCCGACCTCCATTTGGCGTTCCAGCCGCTGTTTATTCTGGAATTAGACGCGTGGATGCGGTTGGCAGGAGACAAGTGTCTTGTATCAGTCGTCCCGTCTGTGATTCACCTTATTGCTTTATGCCTGGGAATCCAACTGGTGCTGCGGGAGTCGCCTTGGCCTGATTGGCAGAAGGCGATTGTGCTGGCGAGCACCTTTCTTATCTGCATCCACTTCAGTGCATATCTGTTCGACGACTTTCACGTGGTGTCGGACATCTTTTATATCTACTCGCTGGTGTTGTTGTTGAATTTAGCCAAAGCCGACGCAGCAGCGCGGCAAGTTGGATTGGCTGCCGCGTTGGGAGTCCTTTCCGGATTGGCAGTCACCACCCGCATTAATGACGGTGCCGCGCTCCTTGCAAGTGCAGGCATATGCCTGTTGGTTCTTGCCAGGAAAAGAAAGCTGCTTGTCGCGGGCTTGTTTGTCGCTGTGGCCGCTTTGACGCCGGTGCTGGTTGTGCTCATCACCGGCGACTCATTCCATGAATATATTTCGAACAGTATTCTCAGGGCGGCTGCTAGCAAGGGTGGAAGCGGAAGTCTTCTAGCGGATACCTTTCTCATGTTTTCCAACGCGATCAAGGTGCTGCACGCTGGAGGGAGGTGGATTCTTCTCTGGGTCGCAGTGATTTTCGCTGTGGGTGCCATTGCGCAGAAGTATTGGGGGATAAGGGACAAATATGCAATAGCAGCACAATTTGGAATTGCCGCGGTGGGTTTTGCTATCTCGTCGCCGCTAGGGAGGGAGCAGCTTCTCTCGGGCGCATTGCTTGGCGAGCTATCGATTGTCTCGGTGGCTGTGATTTATTTGCTTTCCCTGATCATCATCGTTCGTTGTCTGATGTGGGGATCAGGGCATTGGAAGAGCGATTTGGATGCGCGGGAAATCCTGGTGTTGGTGCTCCTATTCTGGTTGGCGTCCGGCTCGACTTCTTCAGGGGGGTCTCCGCAGAATTTTTTCGAGATGATGGCCGTGCTCTTCCTTCTGTTGCCCGTGATTCAGCCGTTCGGCAAGCAGGCTAATTGGGCGAATACCTCTGTGCTGCCAATTCTCGTGCTGCTGGGGGTGTCTGGAGCGATATCGAAGATGCAAATTCCGTATGAGTGGCAAAGTACCCACTTCAGCCCCATGTTCGAGAGCCGTGAATGGTACCAACATCCGGTGTTTGGCCCGATGTATATTGAGCGCGATCAATTGCAGTTTGTCGTGCCGATTTGCGAGGAGATTAGGCAGGGGAATCCTAAGCCTGAGTTGTTGTCGCTACCATTTCCATATCCGAACTATTTTTGCGACATTCCCCCCTGGCATGGGTATGTGCAGACCTTCTTCGACACATCTACTCGTGCGGCGATTCTCGGGCTGATTCAGGAACTGCGGACCGATCCTCCACAGTGGATTGTGTATCAGCGGCAATTGAGGATCCTGGTTCTTCACGAGTTGGTATACCATCATGGGCAATCGTTGGCGCAGCGCGATCTGGATGATTTGATTATGCAAAAGATCGCGACGGGTCAGTGGCAGTTGGTGGAGAAGAGGCACTATCTTCCCGGCGATGGTTGGCTGATTATTCGAACGAGGCCATAGGTCTGGCTGGTCGCAGAGCCGCAGGATGCGCAGCTTTGCTTCTGGGCCTGGATGAGGGTGTGATGTGCGAACTGGATGTGTGGCAGCGTCCTGCAACCCAGCCGATGGTTGCAGGGGTCTACGGAGGGCCGCGCCGCATGGTTGTCGATAGCGGGCCGCATGGCGGTTTCAAATACACGGCGGTCTTGCTGGTGCTTCTGGGGTGGGCTGTTGCTGCGCAGGCGCGTTTTGTGCCGCCGACCTGCAAGAATTCGTTCAC